>CAMOFU010000128.1 GCA_946613705.1 uncultured Clostridia bacterium | reverse complement strand
TCGCGCCCTGTTTTGTGCGGAAGGCAGACTTTGCCGCGCTCCGGATCGTATAATGTTGCAGACTTATTTGTTTTTGATTGTTCAAGTCATGACCTGCCTACGATTATTTTACACTAAGCAGGTGGCCGCAGCGGCGGCGCGCAATGCCGTCGCGCCCTGTTTTGTGCGGAAGGCAGACTTTGCCGCGCTCCGGATCGTATAATGATGCAGACTTATTCGTTTTTGATTGTTCAAGTCAAGACCTGCCTACGATTATTTTACACTAAGCAGGTTGTCGCAGCGGGAGACACCGCTGCGATCGTGTTGTTTTCGGAAATGTGGGCTTTACAAAAGATGAATTTTATGTTATGATATAGTTAAATAATATTGTCGTGTAAGTGGCTGTTAGGAGGAAACGCTATGCTGAATGCTTTGAAAAGATCGTCTGTCCGCGTTACGGGAGGGGTGTTCCGTGAGCGGATGAATACCGACCGCGATTATCTGCTGGAGCTGGACAGCGGGTGTCTGCTGCAAAATTTCTATCTTGAAGCGGGTATCATAATGCCCGGGCTGCAGGTAGTGCCCGACCCGTCCGCGGCGAAGCTGCACTGGGGCTGGGAGTCGCCCACCTGTCAGCTGAGAGGGCATTTCCTCGGGCACTGGCTCTCGGCTGCGGCGGCATTCGCGGCAAGCGATAATGACCGTGAGCTGAAAACCAAGCTTGATAAGATAGTATCGGAGCTTGCCCGCTGTCAGAGTCTCAACGGCGGCGAGTGGGTCGGCTCGATACCCGAGAAGTATATGGACAGGCTCTCGGGCAGCGAATATATCTGGTCGCCGCAGTATACCATGCACAAAACGATCATGGGGCTTGTGGACGCATACCGCTTTGCGGGCAATGAGCAGGCGCTTGAAATAGTTGACCGCCTTGCCGACTGGTATGTAAAATGGCTGGAGCGTTCGGCTGCCGCCGACCCCGATATAGCCTACAAGGGAGAGCAGGGCGGTATGCTCGAGCAATGGGCGGAGCTTTACTCGATCACGAAGGATAAGAAATATCTCACTCTGATAGATGCCTATAAGGACAACTATCTGTTCACCGAGCTTGAAAACGGCGGCGATGTGCTTTCGGATAATCATGCCAATGCGAGCATACCTATCTCTCACGGCTCTGCGCGGCTTTATGAGGTGTTCGGTGATGAGCGCTATGCCGAGCTGACCAAGCGCTTCTGGGAGGACGCTGTGACGAGGCGGGGAATGCTTTCCACCACGGGTGCCAATGCGGGCGAGTTCTGGATACCGCCGCATCAGATGGCACAGTATATCTCGGACAGCGATCAGGAATTCTGCACCGTATACAATATGGTGCGCACTGCCGATCAGCTTTTCCGCATGACGGGCGATGTGAAGTATGCGGATTACATAGAGCGGGCGATCTATAACGGGTTCCTTGCCCAGCAGAACAAGCACACGGGTATGCCGACCTATTTCCTGCCTCTGCGGGCGGGTGCCAGGAAGAAGTGGGGCTCAAAGCGCAATGATTTCTGGTGCTGCCACGGCACTATGGTCCAGAGCCCGACGCTCTATCCGAGCCTGATCTACTACACCGATGAAAACAGTATCACCGCCGCACAGTATATCCCCTCCGAGGCGGAGACGGAGATCGGCGGGGCAAGGGTGAGCATCTCTCAGACGACGGATATGCTCAGCTACAACAATCAGGTGTTCTTCGATGAGCATTCGGGCGGCGAGAAATCGCGCTGGTCGGTAAGGTTCGAGGTGAGCTGCAGCGGCAGGGCGGAGTTCAGGCTGCGGCTGAGGGTGCCCTGCTGGAGCGCAGCGGTGCCGAGCCTCATCATCGACGGAAAGGCAGCCGAGCCTGTTATCGAGAACGGCTTTATGGTGCTTGACAGAGAGTGGAGCGGTAAAACGGTCATAAACACGGTGTTTGCATCGAGGGTGACTGCCGAGCCGCTTGAGGATGCGCCCGAGCTGTGTGCGCTCGTGGACGGCCCGATCGTTCTGGCGGGGCTTACCGATTCCGACCGCGGCATACGGTACAGCGGGGATATCATGAATGCGCTCCGACCGCGTACCGAGCACACCTACGCGGCATATGTCTGGAAACAGAACTGCTATGTCACTGTGGGGCAGCCCGAAAACTTTGAGCTTGTGCCGCTTTATGAGGTGACCGATGAGCAGTATACCGTTTACTTTACTTTGAAGAAAGAGGGCGGGGAGTCATGAGAAAAGCTGCCGCAGCAAGGGTCTTTGCGCTGCTGTCCGCTGTTATGCTCCTGCTCGGCACGGGCTGCGGCTCGTCGGGCGGGGACAATGATGATAACAGGATAAGAGTCGCTATGATAAGCGATTACGGCGGCATCGACGACCGCTCCTTCAATCAGACCACCTATGAAGCAGAGAAGGGATTCTGCACCGACAGGGGCATAGACTATACCTACTTCAAGCCCGAGGGGGATTCCGATGCAGAGCGTGTGGCAATGATAGATATGGCGGCGGCGCAGAGATACAATGTTATCCTGCTGCCGGGATATGCCTTTGCGGAACCGCTGGCCGAGGCTGCCGAGATGTACCCCGATATAAAATTCATCGGTCTTGACATCAGCGAGAGCGATCTTGCCGCTGCCGCAGGCACCGAGCACTACTCAAAGGACAATGTCTACTCCGCGGTATACAAGGAGCAGCTCAGCGGGTTCATGGCGGGGTATATGGCGGTCAAGCAGGGTTATACAGAGCTCGGCTTCCTCGGCGGTATGGCAGTCCCCGGAGTGAAGCGGGCGGGCTTTGGCTTTGTTCAGGGCTGTGATGCCGCTGCGGGCGAGCTCGGGACAGAGGTGCATCTCAAATATTCCTACAGCAATTCCTTTGTGGGCGATGCCGATATAACCGCAGCGATGGATATGTGGTATTCCGACAAGACCGAGATCGTGTTCGCCTGCGGAGGGGGCATTTACACCTCTGTTGCAGAGGCAGCCAAAAAAACGGGCGGCAAGATCATCGGTGTGGATACCGACCAGTCGGAGATCATAGACTCCGTTTACGGCGATGGCATCACCGTTACCTCGGCTATGAAGGGGCTGGGCGAGACTGTCAGGACAGTGCTCGGCGCCATATGCGACGGGCGGTGGGACGACTTCAAGGGCAGAAACGAATCCCTCGGTGTCGTCAGCGCCGATGAACCCTCTGCAAACTATGTTCAGCTCCCCGAAGATTCGACACAGTGGAGCGACAGGTTCACTAAGGAGGATTACAGGGAGCTGCTCGAAAAGCTCATGAACGGCGAGATGCAGGTCTCGGACGATATAAGTACGGATATCCCGCAGGTGAAAAGCATCAGAGTGGATTTCCAGGACAGCATAAAGTGATCCCGCAGAGCATTTGTAAAGCTACGGGATCCTGAAGAGGAGTGATCTGTTTGAACAGCGAGTTTGCGATAGAGATGCGCGGTATCACCAAGCGCTTCCCCGGCATTGTTGCCAATGACAATATAACCCTGCAGCTGAGACGAGGCGAGATACACGCACTGCTCGGCGAGAACGGTGCAGGGAAGTCCACGCTTATGAGCATACTGTTCGGCTTGTATCAGCCCGACGAGGGGGCGATCTTCAAGGACGGGAGACAGGTGAAGATCGGCGGCCCGAACGATGCAAACGCTCTCGGGATAGGAATGGTGCATCAGCACTTCAAGCTGGTGGAATGCTTCTCGGTGCTGGAGAACATAATCCTCGGTGCAGAGACGGTAAGGAACGGGATGCTTGACAGGAGGAGCGCAGAGAAAAGGGTCGCCGAGCTTTCGGAAAAATACGGTCTGTCCGTAGACCCCGATGCGCTTATCAAGGACATCACGGTGGGTATGCAGCAGCGCACGGAGATACTGAAAATGCTCTACCGTGAGAACGATATACTGATCTTCGACGAGCCTACCGCAGTGCTTACACCCAATGAGACGGACGAGCTTATAAAGATAATGAAGGCTCTTGCAAAGGAGGGCTGCTCGATACTTTTCATCACCCATAAGCTTGCCGAGATAAAGGCAGCTGCCGACCGCTGCACGGTGCTGCGGCGCGGAAAATATATCGGCACCGTTGATGTGAAGGACGTTTCCAAAGAGGAGCTGTCCCGCATGATGGTGGGGCGCGATGTTGCGCTCGAGCTGAAGAAGAAGGAGTGCAGACCCGGCGGTGAAGTGCTGAGGGTCGAGGGCATGACGGTGAGTTCGGCGACGCACGGACATAATGCGGTGAACAACGTTTCTTTCAGTGTCAGGAAGGGCGAGATAGTATGTATAGCGGGCATCGACGGCAACGGTCAGACCGAGCTTGTCTACGGCCTTTCGGGTCTGCTGCCCCTTTCCGCGGGACACATTTTCCTCGACGGGAGGGATATCTCCCGCTGCTCGGTCAGAAAGCGCTCTCTTGCGGGGCTCAGCCATATCCCCGAGGACAGGCACAAGCATGGGCTGATACTCGACTACACGCTTGAAAGCAACCTTGTGCTGCAAACCTATTTCGGCAGTCGGTTCAACAGGGCGGGCTTTATCAGAAAAAAGGCAGTCCGTGAGTATGCCGAGAGGCTGATAGAGACGTTCGATATCCGCTCAGCCAACGGCCCCGCGACCGTTACGAGGAATATGTCGGGCGGCAATCAGCAGAAGGCGATCATCGCCCGCGAGACGGACAAGGATCCCAAGCTGCTTATCGCAGTCCAGCCGACGCGCGGTCTCGATGTTGGCGCGATAGAGTATATCCACCGACAGCTCACAGACCTGAGAGACAAGGGGCACGGTGTGCTGCTGGTATCTCTTGAGCTGGAGGAGGTGCTCTCGGTGTCCGACAGGATACTTGTGATGTATGAGGGCAGCATCGTCGGCGAATTCGACGCTGCCTCGGCTACCCGCGAAAAGCTCGGGCTGTATATGGCGGGGGCGGAAAAGGAGGGTTCGGAGTGAAGCTGAAAAAACGTATACTCGAAAGCGAGGCTCTGACCTCTGTGCTCGCATCTGTTCTGTGTATAGCTGCGGGGCTGCTGATCGGCTTCATAGTGCTGCTCATCATCTCCCCCTCCGATGCACCCGACGGGATACTTACGATACTCAAAAACTTCTTCGCCTTCCCGAGCGAGGCGGCACAGAAAAAGTATCTCGGCAATACGCTCGTGAAGTCCGCGCCGCTGCTGATGTGCTCTCTGTCGGTGCTCTTCTGCTATAAGACAGGGCTGTTCAATATCGGTGTGGCAGGGCAGTATACCCTCGGCGCGGGTGCGGCTCTGTTCGCGGCTCTGCAATGGGGTCTGCCGTGGTATCTGTGCCTGCTCATCGCAGCAGCGGCAGGCAGCCTGTTCGGTGCGCTCGTGGGCGTGCTGAAGGCATACAGGAACGTCAATGAGGTCATCTCGGGGATAATGCTCAACTGGATAAGCCTTTACAGCGTGAATATGCTGCTCGGCAAGGTCAAGGAGACCACCAGCCCCTATACCGAGTCTGTCGCGGATATCAACAGCTCGGCGCTGATGCCGCGTCTGGGCTCGGGCGAGCTGTTTTACAGGAACCGCTATGTGACGATAGCCATTCCTCTTGCTGTGCTGGCGGCGGTCGTGATATGGGTGATACTCGGAAAGACAGTGCTCGGCTTTGAGCTGCGGGCAACGGGACTGAACAGGAACGCGGCAAGGTACAGCGGCATGAAGGAAAAGAAGAACATGATAGTCTCGCTTGCGATAGGCGGTCTGCTGGCAGGTCTGGCAGCGGGCTTTATGTTCCTGAGCGGCTATGAGCAGTGGTCGGTGACCCGCACCTCACTTCCGCCGATGGGCTTCAACGGTATCGCCGCCGCCTTCCTCGGAGGACTGCACCCGATAGGCGCGGTCTTCTCGTCGTACTTTATACAGCATATCACAAGCGGCGGCAGCTATCTTTCCAAGACGGTCTACCCCGCGCAGATGGCAGATCTGATAAGCTCGATAATAATATATCTCTGCGGCTTTGTGCTGTTCTTCAAAATGCACCTTTCGGCTGTAAGGGCAAGAAAGCAGAAGAACGGCCCCGATGCAAATGCCGTCTCCGACGATACCGCGGGAAAGGAGGGTGACGACGAATGATACTGCTGATACAATACACGCTGGTGTTTGCCTCGGTGCTGATGCTGGTGGCTCTGGGCGGCTGCTTTTCCGAGCACTCGGGTGTTATCAATCTCGGCCTTGAGGGGATAATGGTCGTCGGCGCACTGGGCGGAGCACTGACTATGAGCTCGCTGCCGCTGAGCGGCTTTGCCATGGTGATCGCGGTCGTGCTCGTCTCCTGCCTCTGCGGAATGCTCTATTCCGCTCTGCTCGGTATCGCAAGCATACATTTCCGCGCAGACCAGACACTTGTGGGAACGGCAATGAACATGATGGCGGTAGCGGGCTCGGCTGTCATAGCCTCTGCCGTAAACATCTCCAAGGACCCCGACAGACCCTCCTCGATCATACACTACAGCGAGGCCAAGGAGTCGGTGATAATACAGGCGGGCAGTCTGAGGATATCATGGTTCTCGGTCATAGCCGTTATACTGCTGATCGTTTCCTTTGTTCTGCTGTACAGGACGAGGTTCGGCCTGCGGCTCCGTGCCTGCGGCGAGCACCCGCAGGCTGCGGACAGTGTAGGAATAAACGTTGCGAAGATGCGCTGGGCAGGCGTGCTGATCTCGGGCTTTCTCGGCGGGCTCGGCGGCGTGACCTTCATCACTGCCGGTGTCTCGGAATGGATGTTTGAAACGGGCGTTTCGGGCTTCGGCTTTTTAGCGCTGGCAGTGATGATCTTCGGGCAGTGGAAGCCGCTGAACATTGCACTTGCGGCGCTGCTGTTCGGATTTTTCAGGGCGCTTTCAAATGTGTATTCGGGCTTTGATATCCTCACCTCGCTGCACCTTCCGGGGGCGGTCTATAACATGATGCCGTATATCATCTCACTAATAGTGCTGATCTTCTCGTCCAAAAACTCCGCCGCACCGAAGGCAGAGGGGATACCTTACGACAAGAGCATGAGGTAGCCCCGTTCGGAAATATGACTTTTGTTGACATTCGATCATATTTGTGGTATAATAAACCAAACGGGCTGCATTGGCAGCCGAAATGAAGGGAGAAGGTTCTATGGCAAAAAAAGTATTGGCGGCGCTGTGTGCGCTG
>CAMOFU010000127.1 GCA_946613705.1 uncultured Clostridia bacterium | reverse complement strand
TTTATCAGTCTCAGCAGTCTCCCTGCCGACCTCTCCCAGCTGTATCTTTCAAGCGCCTCCGACGCAGGTGCGGTCGGTGTGCGCAGCAGCTCTTCAAGGCTGCGCTCGTGGCTGTACGGGTCGATATAGACAGCCGAGCCCCCCAGCACCTCGGGCATCGAGGCGGAATCGGAGGATATGACCTTCGCGCCGACGGACATAGCCTCGAGCGGAGGTATCCCGAAGCCCTCGAAGGTAGAGGGGAACAGGAAAGCCTTGCAGTGCCGCATAAGCGACTTTATCTGCTCGTCCGAGATATACCCGACGAATATGAGATTATCCATACCGTCGAGACTCAGCTTCTCGCTTGAATTCTTGACGCTCCCCCCCGCGATGACAAAGGTGCTGTCGGGGTCCCGTTTGGCCTCCTCGACTATCCATTTGAAATTCTTGCGCTCCTCCAGGCTGCCGAGAGCGAAGAAATACTTCCCCTTTTCTATCCTCGGGTATTCACCGAACAGGCTGTCGTCCTCACCCGTTGTGAGAAAATGCTGCCAGCCGCAGGGTATCACCGCAATGCGTTTTTTCGGAACGTGATAGACCTCGCTTATCTGCTCCTTGCAGAAATCGCTTATCGTGATGATCGGCTTGCCGCTTTTGGCGGCAGCGAAGTAATGCAGCCTGTGCCACAGGCTCGACAGTCTGCCGTAGAGATTTTGGTATTCGTCTGTCAGCACCTTGTAGGCGATGTCGAGCACAGCCGTGATACCCGGGCGCAGCAGCGGAGTGATATTGCAGAAGCCTACGCTCACGGCGCGGTTCTTTATCAGGTACATCGGCAGCGAGGTCTGTGTCCACAGCAGACCCTTGACCCTGCCGTAATGCACGACCTTTATGTTCTTGAATCTGCCCTCAATATCCACATACTCCGGGACGACTATCTCAAACTCGTCCTTTTCCGTCAGCCTGTCGAGAGCCTTCAGCAGCTCATCCGCATAGCGGTACTGGCCTGTCATACGCTGTGCGTAGACCTGTCCGTCAAAGACTATTTTTTTCATAACTCTGTCTCTCTCTTATTTGATAAGGAATTTCCATATCCTGCTGAATGCCTTTACGCTGCGCTTGAGGTCGGAGGGGTCTTTAAGCCCCATTTTCAGCCTGTGCGCGATATAGGACGGCCGCATATAGTATTTCTTTCTCGCTCTGTCGCAGAAGCTCACCATCTCCTCGCCCGTGATCCCGGGGAGCTCGAGCAGGCAGTTGATCGTGCCGTCCTCCTTGACATAGTCGGTATAACCGCCGCGGATATAGCCGTTTTCCTTTGCCCAGAAATAAGCCTCTGTCCCCGGGAAGGGCAGCAGCGGGTAAAACTGTGCGGTGTCGGTATCAAGCTCCAGAGCAAGGCGCAGTGTTTCCTGCATAGTCGCCTTTGTCTCGCCCTTGTTGCCGACCATATAGCAGGCGTGTATCTGCAAGCCTGCCTTCTTGGCATTCTCCACATACTCGTGTACCTGTTTCAGAGTAGTGCCCTTGCGGATATTGTTGAGTATCTCCTGACTGCCGCTCTCGATGCCCGGGATTATCAGGTGGCAGCCTGCTTTTTTCATCAGCTGCATGGTTTCGAGATCGAGGTTGACCCTTGCGTTGCAGAGCCAGCGGAAGCGTTTGCTGAGCTTTCGCTTTATCATCAGCTCACAGATCTCGATGACACGGTCTTTGCGCATAGTGAAGGTATCGTCCTCGAATACTATCTCCCTGACATCGGGGAAATTCCTTGCAATATACTCAAGCTCCTTTATAACGTTTTCGGCACTTCTCATTCGGTACATATGCCCGTGCATCGTCTGGGGATAGACGCAGAAATTGCACCTTGCCATACAGCCGCGCCCCGTGAACAGCTGTATCTCGGGGTACCTGCCCGCGGCGAAGAAATAGTCCCTGTAATTCAGATGCTTATGCACGAACTCGGATGCAAACGGTATCTCGTCAAGCTCGGTGATATAGGGCATATCGGGGTTTGAGCGTATCTCGCCGTTCCTGCGGACGGTGAGCCCTCTTGTGCCGAACGGGTCGCCGCCGTCTCTTATCGCTCTTGCTGTATCACGGACGATATAGTCATACTCGTGTCTTGCGACAGCATCGGCCAGCCTGCTGTTTCGGAGCGTTTCCTCGGGCAGAGCGGAGGGGTGTGTGCCGACGAGCATAACGAACGCATCGGGGTACTTGCTTTTGAGGTAGTCCCCGCAGCGCGTATCGCTGACGATAGAGGGCGTGCTCGTATTGATGACGAACAGCCTTGTACCCCTGCCGTGCTCGGCTATATACTCATACTGCTCCCGCTTGCCCATCGGCTTTGCGGGCGCGTCGAGAAACTCGACCTCGAAGCCGTCCTTCTCGCAGACTGCCGCCGCATAGATGAGCCACAGCGGATAGTAGAGCGTTCCGCTGCGCGTGACTGTAGGGCTGCGGTTCTCGCGGGAGAACTTGCCGTATTTTGCCTTGAATGAAGGGTTTACAAAAAATACTTTCATGGTCACTGCCTGCTCCCTTCCGTGTCGGTGTCCCGGCGGATACTATCCGCCGAAACGAGATACCGATGCTTTCTGAACATATGCGCAAGCCCCTTTATATGCTCCAGGTTCAGGCGGCTAAACAGCTTTTTCCTGCTCAGCCGCTGCCATTCGTGGATCACCACCGCGGACGGGCAGAAGGCGACCCGATATCCCGCCTTCCATACCCTTATGCAGAACTCAGCGTCCTCGGGGGCATAGAATATTTTTTCGTCGAGCAGACCTGCCTTGTCAAACACCTCGGGTCTGACGAGCCAGCAGGCGCTCATAAGGTAGTCCACGGACCAGCTTGCCGCATCGGGCGAGGGCGGCTCCTGCCGTTCCATACGTTCGCCCTTCGCCTGGACGGAGGCTATCGGGCAGGCCTTGAAAAGCTTTTCAAGTGCCGTGGGGAATGCCCGTGCCGACATCTGCACGACTCCGCCCGAGGTCACGAGCGTGGGGCCGATCATGCCGTACCCGGGGTGTGCCTTCATCTCACTGTCAAGTGTGAGGAAAGCCCCGTCGTTCACCTCTGTGTCGCTGTCGAGTATGCATATGTAGTCGGGCTGCCTTTCAAGCAGCCGCTTTATCCCCACGTTCCGCGATACGGTGGTGCCGACGTTTTTGAGATACCTCAGCACCACCGACCTGTCGGAAAGCTCCCGTCTGCATTCTCTGATGATATCGAGCGTCCCGTCGGAGCTGCCGTTGTCTATGACTATCACATACGGTCTGACAGCCCTCAGCGCGGCGATCGAGCGCAGGCATTTGCCTATGACCTTCTCGGAGTTCCATGTGAGTATCACAAATCCTATGTCCATAATTCCCTCCGTTCAGACTATCCCTCTCCAGTATCCGAGCGCGTCCGCAACGATGTCGTCTATCCCGAGGCGCGGCTCCCAGCCTGTGTCGGCAGTAAGCTTGTCGTGGCTGCCGCAGATCACGGGAGTGTCGCTCGGCCGCATACGCGAGGGATCCTCCCTGACCTCGATCGGCACCGACGCGAGCGCTCTCAGCTTATCAAGTATCTCCGCCGCCTTGTATGCCCTGCCCGAGCAGATGTTGTATACCTCGCCTGTCCGTCCCTTTTCGGCTGTGAGCCGCAGTGCCCTGCAAGCGTCCCTGACGTGGGTGAAGTCTCTTGCGCTCTCTAAATTCCCCACCGACACATATTCCTGCCTGCCTGCCTCCACAGCGGCGATCCCGAAGGCAAAATCCGCCACCATAAAGCCCTGCGGCTGCCCCGCTCCCGCAAGATTGAACTGCCTTACCGTACACACGTCCAGACCGTAGTTCTTCACATAGAGCTGCGCGAACTGCTCCTGTGTCTGCTTTGAGATCGAGTAGGGGTTCATCGGTGAAAGCGGTGTGTCCTCGGTGACGTTCCCGCCGCGCTCGCGCAGCTGCCCGTACTCGTCGGACGAGCCCATAGCGATCACCCGCACGCCCCCGCCGATCTCCCTGACAGCTTCGAGCACGTTGATAAAGCCCACCGTGTTTAGCAGCACCGTCCTTTGCGGCTGCTTCCATGAAAGGCCGACATTTGCCTGCCCCGCAAGATTTATCAGCACCTCGGGGCGGTACCTGTCGAGCACAGCCGTGACCGAGCCCATATCGGTGATATCGACCCGCTCGTCGGCTTGCCCGTTTATATCGCAGCGTATGACCTCATAGCCGTTCTCTGTCAGCTCACTGCACAGGTGCCTTCCGATAAAGCCCTCGCTGCCCGTTACCAGTGCCCTCATTTCAGTCCTGCCTCGCGCCTTGCCAGTTCCAGATCATGCTTCGCCATCAGCGCACACAGCTCCTCGTAGCTCGTCCTCTGCGGATCCCAGCCGAGCTTGGTCTTTGCCTTTGAGGGGTCGCCCCAGAGGTTCACGACATCTGTCGGTCTGTACCACTTCGGGTTCACGCAGACGAGCATTTTCCCCGTCTTCCTGTCATAGCCCTTTTCGTCAAGGCCCTCGCCGCGCCATTCGAGCTCTATGCCGTCGTTTTTAAAGGCAAGCGTTGTGAACTCGCGCACGGTGTGCTGCACGCCCGTTGCGATAACATAGTCATCGGGCTCGTCCTGCTGCAATATCAGCCACATACACTCAACGTAATCCTTGGCATAGCCCCAGTCGCGCAGACTGTCAAGATTGCCGAGCTCAAGATGATCCTGAAGGCCGCAGGCGATCCGCCCCGCCGCAAGGGTTATCTTCCTCGTCACGAAATTATCCCCGCGCCGCTCAGACTCGTGGTTGAAGAGTATGCCGTTGCAGGCAAAGATGCCGTAGGCCTCTCTGTACTGCCTTATCATCCAGAAGCCGTACTGCTTGGCTATTGCATACGGGCTGTAGGGGTGGAACGGTGTCTCTTCGTTCTGCGGTGCAGCCTCGACCTTGCCGTAAAGCTCCGAGGTCGAAGCCTGATAAACGCGGCAGGTCTTGTCGAGCCCCGCTATATGCACCGCATCGAGTATGCGCAGCACTCCCAGAGCGTCCACATCGCCCGTGTATTCCGCCGCCTCAAAGCTTATCTGTACATGGCTCTGCGCCGCAAGGTTGTATATCTCGTCGGGGCGCACCCCGAGCACTATCCTCACAATGCTCGAAGAGTCGGACATATCCCCCTCGTGTATCACCAGTCTGTCAAGGATATGGTCTATCCTCTCGGTGGTGGAGACAGATGCCCTTCTGACGATGCCGTGTACCTCATAGCCCTTTTCGAGCAGCAGCTCTGCAAGGTAGGAGCCGTCCTGCCCCGTGATGCCTGTTATCAGTGCCTTTTTCATATGCTCTGTACCGTCCTTTCAGTTACCCTGTGATATGCTCACAGCAGCTCGGTCTTTCCCGCAGCCGCCAGAGCATCAACTATACGCTTGACCTCCTGCGCTCTGCTCTTGGGGCAGACCATAACAGCGTCCTCGGTCTCTACGATCACCATGCTCTCAACTCCCAGCACCGTTACAGTCCTGCCCGTCGAGTATATCACCGAATTCTTGACATCTATCGCCGTGATATCACCTGCCGTCACATTGCCGTGTACGTCGCACTTGTTGAGCACGCTCATCATATCCCACGACCCTACGTCGTTCCAGCCGCAGTCGCACGGGATGACCACCACGTCCCCCTTCGATGCCGAGGGCTCCATCACCGCATAGTCGATCGACATTTTTCTGATGTTCGGGTATACCTCGTGCAGCACCTCCTGCTCGGCGGGGGTGTTCATCGCTTCACCGATCTTTTCAAGCTCCGAGTATATATCGGGTGCATACTCCCGCAGTTTTTCCAGTATCAGCGATGCCTTCCACACGAACATACCGCTGTTCCACAGATAGCTCCCCGAGCTTATGTATTCTGCGGCGGCAGTCTCGTTCGGCTTTTCCTTGAAGCCATGCACAGGCTTGATGCCGCCCTCTGCCGACCTGTCGTACTTTATATATCCGAATGCCGTCGAGGGGAACGAGGGCGTGATGCCGATGGTGATGAGCTTATCCTGCTCCTCGGCGGCAAGTATCGCCCTGCCGAGCACTTCCGTCAGCGCGGGAACGTTCTCGATATAGTGGTCTGCGGGGGTTATGACCATAACTCCGTCGCCGTACTTTTTCAGTATCTCCATAGCCGAATAGCCGATGCAGGTGGCAGTGTTCCGCGCCTCGGGCTCGGAGATGACATTTCTCGGGAACACCTTGCCTGCCGTGGCTATCAGCATATCAGCAGTCTGCATCTCGCCCGTCACGATAAAGATATTGCTCTTGCCGATGACCTCTGCCATGCGCTCGACTGCCTCGTTCACCATAAGCTCCCGCCCCGTGAGGTTGAGAAGCTGCTTGGGCTTTTTCTGCCTTGACAGCGGCCAGAAGCGTGTGCCGCCGCCGCCCGCCATTATAACTCCGTAATGATTCATTCTGCCTGCTCCTTTATCTTTGTCTTGTTCTTGTTCTTGTTATTTCTGTAGCCGAACGGCCGCTGATGTGTCTTGCAGAGCACCAGTCCTATCGTTATCCAGTAATACGGCGCTATATTCACGACAGAGCTGTTGAACATACTCTGCACGAAATACCCCGTTACCATTCCGATGAGGATGAACGACAGTATCCGCTCCTGCTTATCCTCGGCATTAAGTGCTGTTCTGATGCCTACGGTGAAGGTGTATATCACGAGCGATAAGATCGTCAGCAGCTGGAACACACCCTGTGTGACAAGATAGTGTATCAGCTCGTTGTGCCCCTTGCCCTGGCTCCAGGTATCGTGAGGAAGGTCGGGTGCGTGCGTGAAGCACCAGCGGTAGTTGTCCAGCCCCACGCCGAATGCCCAGTGGCTCGGAACGCAGGCAAGACCGTACTTCCAGATATGCCCTCTGCCCGTGGCAAAGTTATCGAATGCGGTGTATTTTTCCGATTCGGGCAGACCGTTCAGCGGGTCCTCCTCCTCGGGAGTGAGCAGCCCGCCCTCGCTCTTGGCGCTGCCGGTCTGAACGGCAGTGTCCGCATCATCGGCAAGACCGAGATCGGAAGCATAATGCGTATCGGTATCGGATCCGCTGTCGGGAATGAAGAGACTGCTGCCCGCATCTATATAGTCGGGAGCCTCGCTGTCGCCGACGGAGATGTGCTCGGGAGCCTCGCTGTTACCGACGGAGATGTGCTCGGGAGCCTCACTGTCACCGACGGAGATGTGCTCGGGTG
>CAMOFU010000126.1 GCA_946613705.1 uncultured Clostridia bacterium | reverse complement strand
AAAATTAAAAACTAAGATCAATAAAAAGGGCAGCTCCGAATAGGAACTGCCCGAACTGTTTACTGCTTGTTTTCCTCTGTAACTGCGCCGACTCTCTCGACTGCCGCTTTGGTCTTGGCGACGTCTTCGCAAGCCTTGGTAAGAGTATTCTCGGCATCTGCAAGAGTCTTGCGGAGCGTATCCGCAAGTGCCCGCTTTATCCTTTTCTCGTTTTCCTGTGCATCACCGACGATCTGATCTGCCATAGCTCTTGCATCTGCTACGGTTGCCTCTGATTCCTGCTTGGCACGCTCAAGCTCCTGCCTTGCGACTTCCCTTGCCTGCTTGATTATCTCCTCCTCAGAGATCATGGCCTTGGCTCTTTCCTCCGCCTTGCGGATTATCTGCTCGGCCTCACGGTTAGCATTGGCAATAATATTCTTATACTCTATCTCGGTCTCTTTTGCCTTGTTGATCTCCTCGGGCATATTGAGCCTTACACTGTCTATGTATTCACGCATCTGCTCGGAGTCGATCATACGCTTATTTGAAAAAGGAACGGCTGTGGATTTATCAAGCAGCCCATCCATCATATTCAGAATCTCATCAATTTTCATTACAAATACTTCCTTTCATATTTTAATAGTCCCTTTTTCGGGGGATAGTCTTTTTATAATAGCAGAACATATCTGCGGGGGTACAAAGTCGCTGATATCGCCGCCAAGACTTGCTATCTCTCTCACCATACTTGAAGAAAGATACATATTCTTCGGGCTCGTGGTCAGAAACACAGTCTCAGCCGAAGGGCAAAGCTGTCGGTTGGCAAGAGCCATCTGGAACTCATATTCAAAATCCGTTACAGCCCGAAGCCCCTTGACGATCGCACAGGCCTTGGTGCGTTCAAGATAATCTGCAAGCAGCCCCTCGTTACAGTCGGCAACTACATTATCGAAACCTGTAATCACAGAGTTTATCATCTCGATCCGTTCCTTGACGGAAAACCGTGCGCTTTGTTTATTCGGGTTGTACGAAACAAGCACTATCACCTTGTCGAACAGCTGTGATGCCCTGTTGATGATATCAAGATGACCGTTCGTTATCGGGTCAAAGCTGCCCGGACAAACTGCTATCCTCATTTAATCCTCCGCCTCCCGAATATCCTTATCATAGACACTCAGCATTATTTTACCGTAACGATAACGCTTCCTGAGCCTCATGCTGCCATACTCCTCTGCGGGAAGGTATTCCCTCTCATGCTCACAGACAACTACGGCACCGTCGTTCATAACACGGTCAAGCATGGGCATCACCTTATCTATCAGTCCTTGACGGTATGGCGGGTCAAGCAGAGCGATATCAAATCTCTGCGGTGTGAGCTTCAGAAAGTTGATACTGTCGCTGTTCTCGATCCTTGCAAGGCCGCTCAGCTTGCAGTGAGTAAGGTTGTCCCTCACCACATCTAAAGAATCCTTGCTTTTATCGACAAATGTACAGAATGCAGCTTCACGGCTCAATGCTTCTATGCCGAGCTGACCGCTTCCCGCGAACAGATCGAGCACCTGCGCACCGGGGACATCGAACTGTATTATGGAAAACAAAGACTCCTTGACCATATCAGTGGTCGGGCGAACGTCCTCCCCTTCAAGTGTGACAAGCTTCATTCCTCTTGCCTTACCTGTTATAACTCTCATCAATTCAACCTCTTTAATTCCTGATGTAAATTCATTATACAATAAAAATTCAAATTTGTCTATAGCCTTTTCAATATTTTTTTGTCAAAATATAAAAAATCTGCGGGAACAAGAGTATTAAAATTCTGTGATAACGGCTAAACCGCTTGCAAACGGCTGAAAAAAATAGTAAAATATAAATATAGCGGAATAATGATTCGTCTTTTTCTTTTTTATTTTATTCACGCCTGCTCCCCTGTCGGGCATATTATACATTAAAAGGGGGCAAAAACATGGCAATGGTCATTATTCTTACCGTTCTGATGATAGTACTGACAGCAGCGTGCGCTCTGCTGTGGAAAAAGCAGCTCAGACCCGATACCGAACAGCAGGGCTACATAGTTATCCCGTGTACAGAGCGTACCGAGCAGCTGGAGCTGACTGTGAAGAGCGCATACTGGGACGAAATGATGGAGGAGCCTGCAAAGCGCAGGGAGATACTGATAGTTAAAATAAACGCCTGTGCCAACGGTTACTTGGCAGACAGGATCGCACAGGAGCTTGCAGGAGTCGATGCGATCGACATTACAGCCTTGTCGGACAGGATAAAGAGAGGATCATAATAAAAGGAGCAATGTATACAAAATGCAGGAATATGAGATAAAACAGCTTTCGGGCGAGGTGGACAGCATCATCTTCCGCTCGGAGGATACGGGGTTTGTGGTTTTGAAGCTTGCCTGTGACGGCGATCTGATATCTGTGATCGGAGAAATGGGAAATATCGAAGCAGGAGAGGAGCTCACCTGTACGGGCAGATATGAGAACAACATAAAGTTCGGCAAACAGTTTCGGGCAGAGCTTATCGAGCGGAGCCTGCCGACCTCAGCCTCTTCGATAAGAAGATACCTTGCAAGCGGTATTATCAAGGGAGTTAATGCTGTTCTTGCAAAGCGGATAGTAGATGAATTCGGAGAGAGCAGTCTTGAGGTGATCGAGAAGGAGCCTGTCAAGCTAACCAAGGTCGAGGGCATTTCTGCCAAAAAGGCTGACTCGATCAGTGCTGAATTCAGGAAGACTTATGCAGTTCGTTCGCTGATGACGATGCTTAACAAATTTGAGCTTCCCGCATCGGTGAGCATAAGAGCGTGGAAGCGCTGGGGCGAATCTGCCGAGCAGCTGATAAGCTCTAATCCATATGTGCTGTGCAAGGAAGGCATCGATGTCAGCTTCGGAAAGGCAGACAGCATTGCATCAAAGCTTGAACTGCCGCAGGACTGCGACGAGCGTGTGATCGCGGGGATGATCTGGGTGCTGAAGGAAAATGCAGCATCGGGACACACCACTCTGCCGCTCGACAGGCTGAAGGAAGCTTCAAGAGCGCTGCTCGGTGTAGCGGGCGAAGTGTTTGACAGATGCCTTGAATTTGAGCTGTCTGAGGATGAGCTTCATATGTATATAAAGAACGGCAGACCATTTATAATGCTGCATGATTACTATAAGGCCGAGGAATACATAGCCCGACGGCTCTCAGTCATGAGCGAGATCTCCTACGACAGTCAGATGGACTACTCGGACGTTATAGACATAGCCGAAGAGGAAAACGGCATAGAATACGAGGATATACAACGTAAGGCGATAAACCTTGCCTTGTCCAAGGGCTTCCTTATACTGACCGGCGGCCCGGGAACAGGTAAAACGACCACATTGAACGCTATACTGTCACTGTTTGAGCAGCAGTCGATGAATGTTATGCTGGCAGCACCTACGGGAAGGGCGGCAAAAAGACTTTCCGATCTGACGGGACACGAAGCAAAGACGATACACAGACTGCTTGAAGTAAAGGCCGGCGACGGCGAACGCATCAGCTTTGTTCATAACGAGAACGATCAGCTCGGGTGCGATGTTCTGATAGTGGACGAGATGTCGATGGTTGACAGCTGCCTGTTTGAAGCGCTTCTTCGTGCAATCAGCGTTACCTGCAAGCTTGTGCTGGTGGGTGACTCAGACCAGCTGCCCTCGGTTGGAGCAGGCAATGTTTTGCAGGATATCATAGCGAGCGGAGTAATGCCTGTCATAACGCTGACGGAGATATTCAGACAGTCGCAGGAAAGCGCTATCGTTACCAACGCCCACAAGATCGTCCGCGGCGAACACCCCGATGTTACAGAGCGGGGACGGGATTTCTTTTTTATGCAGCGGCTCAATTATCCCGATCTGCAATCGCTCGTTGTTGACCTGTGCAGAGAAAGGCTGCCCAATACCTACGGCTATAATGTTTTTGAAAACATTCAGGTGCTCTCGCCCACAAGACAGGGACCTTCGGGGACGATCGAGCTGAACAGGGTGCTTCAGGAAAAGCTGAATCCACCCGATGAAAAGAAATCAGAGATCAAAACGCCGCTTTACATCTTCCGCAAGGGAGACAAGGTCATGCAGACGAAAAACGACTATGACATTCTCTGGAAAAGGATCGGTGACGATGAAAAGGTCGAGGAGGGCGCAGGGATATTCAACGGCGATATCGGCATAATCACGGCGGCAAACAAGCTGCTGAATACCCTTACCATTGACTTTGAGGGACGTGTGGCGATCTACAGCAGGGATATGCTGGACAAGCTGGAGCTTGCATATGCAGTAACGGTACACAAGAGCCAGGGCAGCGAATTCGATGCGGTCATACTCACGGTGTTCGGCGGTTTTGATAAGCTTTATTACAGAAATCTGTTGTATACCGCTGTTACCCGAGCCAAGAAGCTGCTTATAATAATCGGCACACAGAAGCTGCTTTTCAGAATGATCGATAACGACCGCAGGACACTTAGGTACACCTGCCTAAAAAATATGCTTCTCGATCTTAAAGGTGACGAACAGCTTACTATTTAAACCAATTATATCACAAATTTATTATGTTATTGATATTGACAAATACTTTAACATGAGATATAATTAATTTGAATATAATTGAACGAGGTCAGGCTATGAAGCTATTATTTTTGGGAGATGTCGTTGGAAGATCAGGGGTAGAATATGTCAGGAAAAATCTTTGGCGCATCAAAAAGGAGCATGATATCGACTTCACAGTCATCAACGGAGAGAACTCCGCTCAAGGCAACGGAATAACCAGAGAATCATTCAATGAGCTTATCAGAGTGGGCGCGGACGTTATTACTACAGGTAACCACTGCTTTCAGAGAAAGGAGTCGGTCGAGCTGTATGAGAGCGAACCGCTGCTGCTGAGGCCAGTGAATTTTCCCGAGGGCGTTGTCGGCAGAGGCATTGCCGTTGTGGATACAGGGCCCGTGCGGATCGCAGTAGTCAATCTGATGGGTACTGTTTATCTGGACAGTCTTGATAATCCGTTTACTGTGATGGACAATGTGCTTGAACAGCTTGATACTCCTAATATTTTCGTTGATTTCCATGCAGAAGCAACTGCCGAGAAAAAGGCGATAGGCTTTTATCTTGCAGGCAGAGTAACTGCTGTGCTGGGAACACATACACACGTTCAGACTGCTGATGAGACGGTGCTGGACGGAGGAACGGCTTATATTTCGGACGTAGGCATGACAGGGCCCGAATGCTCTGTCCTTGGGGTGGATACGCGGCTTGCGGTCGAAAAGCTGAAAACTCACTGTCCCGTAGCATTCAAGGAAAGCGAGAGCCCTTGCTTTATGAATGCGGCGGTAATTACATTCAATGAAAAAAACGGACGAGCAGATAAGATAGAGCGTCTGATAATAAGATAGTACACCTGTTGTTATATTCGATTTGCAAAACAATTGAGGAGGAAACACTATGGAGATCTTAAAGGTGTCATCACGTTCAGTGCCTAATTCTGTTGCGGGCGCTATCGCTGCCGTCATAAGGGAAAAAGGCGAGGTCGAGATACAGGCAGTCGGCGCAGGTGCTGTCAATCAGGCGATAAAAGCGTGCGCTGTTGCACGAGGCTATCTTGCCACGACAGGGATCGATCTGATAATAATACCTGCGTTTGCATCTGTTGTTATAGATGACGAGGAGCGGACAGGTATTAAAATGATCTGCTGTGAAAGATGAATGATATAATTTTGTCCTGCCGTGAGCTTACAAAAAGCTACGGCAGTATTCCCGCTCTGAACGGGCTGGGATTTGATATTTATAGGGGAAGGATACTGGGGCTTCTCGGACCTAACGGGAGCGGAAAGACCACCCTCATAAAGATAGCTGCGGGACTGCTTCACCAGACAAGCGGGCAGCTGCTGATCGGTGGAATGCCTGTAGGAAAGAATACCAAGCGTATCGTCAGCTATCTTCCCGACAGGGATCATCTGCCTTACCGTATGCGTATACGCGAGATGCTGAAGCTTTATTCTGATTTTTTTGACGATTTTGACAATGCCCGAGCCGTTGATATGCTTTCAAGGCTCGGCATTGATTTTTCACAAAAATTCAGCACGATGTCAAAAGGCACAAGAGAAAAGGTGCAGCTGTCGTTTGCTATGAGCAGACAGGCCGAGCTGTATCTGCTCGACGAGCCTATTGCGGCGGTGGACCCTGCTGCACGGGATTACATTCTGCGAACAGTGCTGCAAAACTACAAGGAAGGTTCTGCTGTTATCATCTCGACGCATCTTATTGCAGATGTTGAACCGATACTTGATGATGTTATGATGCTGCAAAACGGTACTCTCAGACTGTACGGTCCTGCCGAGCAGATCCGCCGCGATACAGGCAAGAGCATTGATATGCTGTTTCGGGAGGTGTACAGATGCTGATAAAGTGCCTGAAATATGAAACGAAAGCATTCGCAAAGGTTGTATTGCCTTTCATTGTGCTGTTTGCACTGTCAAGCACTGTGCTTTCAATATCGGCGAACCTCGGCGATCCGCTGTCATCGGAAAGCTTTATATCTCTGTTGATATCATTGCTGTTCCTTCCTGCGTTTTTTGTATCAATTATCGTAATACCTTTATTGACTTGCTTTTTTGCAGTAAAAAGATACAAGGATATCATGTTCTCCAACGAAGCCTATCTGATGCGTTCACTGCCTGTAAGCGGTAAAACGCTCGTAAGCTGTATACTGATAAATGTAGTTTTCTGGTACATCATATCTATAGTAACAGTCATCATTTTTACTGAGCTGCCGTTCGTTACACTAACAGGCAGCAGAGATCTGCTGAGCAGCTTCAGATCTGCTTTCAATTCGTTGATGAACGATAAAAACGGGTTCGTTACGGAGTCGATGCTGTCGTTATTGCGCCTGTTGTTTTTCCAGCTTGAAATGATGGTCGCTGTCTGCATTGCTTCTAAATTCAACAGCTCATTCACCCTGACTGCTTTTCTGATCTTTATTCTGATGAACTTCTTGTTTACGATACCGCAGGCTGTATTCCTTGCTGTCATACACAAAAGCTTCCGATCGTTTGACAGCTTTGATATTATAATAATCAGGGGTATATTCACAGTAATAATGATGATCTACCTGCTGATAAAGGCTGACAAGGACTGCGATGTAAAATAGCAGCTGTCAATAAAACACCCGAAAGGTGAAAGTGACCTTTCGGGTGTTTTTGCTGTTTGTGATCTGTTTTTTATTCGTAGGCA
>CAMOFU010000125.1 GCA_946613705.1 uncultured Clostridia bacterium | reverse complement strand
CGAAAAGCTGGACGGCGCATCTGATGCACAGGGGTCGTGCGGTGTTGCCTTAATTGTTATCATCACTTCAAAGCCGCACCTGCTCTCAGCGGCGGAAAGATAGCAGCAAAGCTATTGCAATAATCAAAAAACTGTGGTATAATCAAAGTAAGACAGGCCGCTGCATCTTCGGGGGCCTGCGATCATAATGATAAGGACGGTTGATATTTATGGCTATCTTGGTTACGGGAGGAGCGGGCTTTATCGGCAGCCACACCTGCGTTGAGCTGCTCGAAGCAGGCTATGAGCTCGTCGTGGCGGACAACTTTTCCAATTCAAAGCCCGAGGCGCTCAAAAGGATAAAGCAGATAACGGGCAGGGATCTGAAATTCTACGAGGCGGATATCCTCGATCTCGATGCGATGAATAAGATATTCGACGAGAACGAGATAGAAGCGGTGATACACTTTGCAGGACTCAAAGCAGTTGGTGAGAGCGTTCAGAAGCCCATTGAGTATTATCACAACAACATCACGGGAACTCTTATGCTCATCAAGGCTATGCGTGCGCACGGCTGCAAGAGGATAGTATTCTCCTCCTCCGCTACCGTATACGGAATGGATAATCCCGTGCCGTATGTGGAGACTATGCCTACCCACACCTCGACCAATCCCTACGGCTATACCAAGGTGATGATCGAGCAGATACTCAAGGACACTGCGGTCGCGGACGATGAGTGGTCGATCGCACTGCTGCGCTATTTCAATCCGATCGGCGCACACAGCAGCGGGCTTATCGGCGAGGATCCCAACGGGATACCGAACAATCTGTTCCCATATATCCAGCAGGTCGCGGTCGGCAAGAGAGAGTATCTGGGTGTGTTCGGCAATGATTACGATACTCCCGACGGAACGGGCGTAAGGGATTATATCCATGTCGTCGATCTGGCGAGAGGGCACATCTGTGCGCTTAAATATGTGCTGGAGCACAAGGGCGTTGAGGCAGTGAACCTCGGCACGGGCAAGGGCTCGAGCGTGTTCGATGTGCTGCACGCCTTCGAGAAGGCCTGCGGCAGAGAGCTGCCCTATAAGATCATGCCCCGCCGTGCGGGCGATATCGCGTGGTGCTATTCCGATCCGAAGAAGGCGCTGGAGCTGTTCGGCTGGAAGGCGGAGTATGATATCGACGATATGTGCCGCGACGGCTGGAACTTCGCAAAGAACAATCCGAACGGACTGTGAGGTGCGGAATGATACGGATAGGGCACGGTTATGATGTTCACAGGCTGGCAGAGGACAGAGAGCTTATCATCGGCGGTGTGAAGATACCCTATGAGCGGGGACTGCTCGGGCATTCGGACGCTGATGTGCTGGCACACGCTGTCATGGACGCGCTGCTCGGGGCGGCGGCTATGGGTGATATCGGTCACCTTTTCCCCGATACGGACGAACGCTACAGGGGCGCGGACAGTATAGCGCTGATGCGGGAGGTGTGCAGAAGGCTCGGCGAAGCGGGCTATAGGGTCGGGAACATAGACTCGACGGTCTGCGCACAGGCACCGAAGCTCGCACCGTTTATCATGCAGATGCGAGAGCGTATCGCCGAGGCCTGCGGGACGGATATTTCCAATGTCTCCGTCAAGGCGACTACCGAGGAGGGGCTGGGCTTCACGGGCGAACGGCTCGGCATCTCCGCGACCGCTGTATGCATCATCACGGACGAAAAATGAATCACAGAGCGGCTGTACTAAGGCAACACCGCACGACCCGCGGTTAACGCCTCTGCGCATACTGATGCACAGGGGTCGTGCGGTGTTGCCCTAAAAATCGTACAGCCGCTCTCTGCATATCGCTAATGTCCCTTTCATAGAATACATAGTAGCCGAGCCTTCGGTGTTCGGTGTTTGGTATTTGGTATTTGATATTTGGTATCATGCGTTGGAAGGGTGGTGTCTGCGATAAAGCAGCAGGGGTTTTTAAAGGGCTCTGCCATACTGCTCGGTATGGTGGTGATAACCAAGGCGGTGGGGCTGGCATACAAGATACCGCTCACACATCTGCTCGGGGGCAGCGGAATGGCTTATTATTCGGGGGCATATGCTGTGTTTGCTCCGCTCATGGCGGCGGCAGTCTCGGGGATAAGCGCCTCGGTGGCAAGGCAGACGGCAGAGGCAGATGCATTCGGACGATACGCTCAGCTGAGAAAGGTGAGGCGCACCGCTATGCTCGTGTACCCTGCGCTGGGGCTGGCGGCAGCACTGGTGCTCACAGCACTGTCACAGCCGCTCGCAAAGGCATTCCTGCCATCGGCGGATGCCCGCTGGACGCTGTGTGCGCTCGCACCGTCGCTGTGGTTATGCGCGGTGCTGTCGGTGCAGAGGGGGTATTACGAGGGGCTGCGGAATATGCTCCCCACCGCCCGCTCGGAGATCGTTGAAACGGTGCTGCGTGCAGTGCTGGGGCTGGCGGGGGCATATGCGGTGCTGAGGTATGCCGACGCGGATTTTGCCGCGACCCACGGCTGCTTCGGGCAGTTCTGCCGCACCGCAGAGGACGCTGCTGCGCTGGCGCTCCCGTTCTCCGCTGCCGCCGCGATACTTGCGGGCTCGCTCTCCACGGGTATAGCGGTGCTTACGCTCGGGATATCCTTCCGACTGCGCGGCGACGGCATTACGGAGCAGATGCTCGCCTCCGACCCCGTGACCGATCCTGCACGGGATATAGTGAGCAGGCTGTTCTCCCACTCGCTGCCGATAGCGGGGGCGGCGGTCATCACTACCCTCGGCGGCTTTATCGACCTGCTGACGGTGCCGCGCGGACTGCGGGCGGCGATAGCGGCGGGCATGAGCGTTCCCGCGGGTATCTCCGAGGCTGCGCTGCCCGATTTCATTTACGGCTCATACACGGGGCTGGCACTGACCGTCTGCGGACTGGTGCCGACACTTACGGCGATGTTCGGCAAGAGCGCTCTCCCCGCGCTCACCGAATCCTCGGTCCGCCGCAGCGGGGGGAGCCTTTCGCGCAGCGTGAGCGGGCTGATACTTGTCTCGATGTTTATCGCGCTGCCATGCGGGGCGGTGCTCTCGGCGCTTTCGCGCGAAACTCTCGAATTCCTGTTCTCGGGCAGGAGCGGCGAGATCGGCTGCACCTCGGCTGCTATGGCGGTGCTGGGAGTCGGGGGGTGCTTTATGGCGGTGTCGCTGCCGTGTCTGTCGGCATTGCAGACGCTCGGCTGTCATCTGCTGCCGATCGTGATAATGGCGGCAGGAAGTGTGATAAAGCTGGTGCTTGACCTGCTGCTGATACCCATTCCGTCGCTCGGGATAGTCGGGGCGGCAGCGGCAGCGGCGGTGTCGCAGGCGTTCATCTGCATCTGCTCGGCGGGGGCACTGCTTCGCAGGACACACACATATATCCCCGCGCAGAGATTTTTCAGACCTATACTGTCGGGTCTGCTCTCGGCTGCGGCGGGAAGGCTGGTATGCGATCTTGCGGGGCAGCTGCTTCGCGGCAGCATCGGCAGCAGGCTGCTGTTCCCGATCTCGGCGGCTGCGGCATTCCTCACGGCGGGGCTGTCGCTGTGGCTCATGGATATGCTGCCGAAGGAAAAGCTGAGAAGCATACGGAGGGCTTAGGCTGCTGCGGTATCCTCCGCCCCGAGATCGGAGATCGGAAATAGGAAACAGAAAAATATTTCAAAAAATTTCGTTAAACCTATTGAAATTTTCTGTAATATGGGTTATTATATATATGATATGTATTTGAAGTACCCGTTTTTTGACGGGTGCGTTTTTTCGCTCGGGGTTTTGGGCGGACGGAAAGGATCTGATAGCTTGCAGGAGCTTATTGATAAGATACTTGCAAAAAAGGAATATAATGTATATGACCTTGCCGATATCGTGAGCGTGCTGAGAAGCGAGAACGGCTGCCCCTGGGATAAGGTGCAGACCCATGAGAGCATAAGGAAGGACTTCCTTGAGGAGACCTATGAGGTGCTCGAGGCTATAGACTGCGGTGACCCCGAGATGCTGCGCGAGGAGCTGGGAGATGTGCTTTTGCAGGTCGTCTTTCATGCGCAGATAGAACGCGAGAAGAGCGTGTTCGATCTCGATGCTGTCGCGGACGAGGTGTGCAAGAAGCTGATAATCCGTCACCCGCACGTTTTCGGCGACGTTCAGGCAGATACCGTGGATAAGGTGCTGACTAACTGGGACGCTATCAAGAAGGACGAAAAGCATCAGCAGACTTTTACCGATACGCTGAAAAGCGTGCCGAAGGTGTTCCCGTCGCTGATGCGGGCGCAGAAGCTCACCAAGCGGGCAGACCGCGCGGGGGTCGATCTTGAGGATAAGGCGCAGACGGTCGCGCTCATCAGGCAGCGGCTCGATCAGATAGAGTCGGCAGACGGTCCGCAGAACGAGGCATTCGGCAATATGCTGCTGCTGTGTGCAGAGCTTGCAAGGCAGACGGGCATTGATGCCGAGGAGGAGCTGGGCTATGAGTGCGGCAGGTTCACAGAGCGCTTTGAAGCGGCTGAGCAGGCGGGCAGCATTCAGGGCGGCGATGCGGCGGCGCTGTTATACAACTGCAACGATAATTGACAGTCTGCCTAACAAGGCATCTGTTGATGATATTAAGTTTTAAAAACATGGAGGTAAAAACATGACAAAGGCAGAGCTTATCAATGCTGTAGCTGAAAAGGGCGGCTACACAAAGAAGGAGGCCGAGAAGGCTCTCTCTTCCGTAGTAGATGTTATTTCCGATGCGCTTGAGAAGGGCGATAAGGTCACCCTCGTAGGCTTCGGCACATTTGAAGTTCGTGAGAGAGCTGCTAAGGAGGGCAAGAATCCCCAGACCAAGGAGACTATCCACATTGCTGCCAAGAAGGTACCCGCTTTCAAGGCAGGCAAGGCTCTCAAGGACGCTGTAAACAAGTAAGACTGTAGACTTGCAGCAAATGCCCGACCCCACAAAGGTCGGGTGTTCTGTTTTGGAGGGAAATATGAGACTTGACAAATATCTTAAAGTGACCCGTCTGATAAAGCGCAGAACGGTCGCAAACGAAGCCTGTGACGCAGGCAGAGTGCTGGTGAACGACAAGCCCGCCCGAGCTTCGTATGATGTTAAGGTCGGCGATGTTATTCTCATCAACATGGGTGCAAGGCCCCTGAAGGTGAAGGTGCTCGGTGTGAGCGAATATGCCACAAAGGAAAACGCTGCCGAGAACTATACCGTTATAGAATAAGGCTCAGGCAAAAAAAGAAGTCCGTAGACCGACTGCTCGGTCTTACGGACTTTTATTGATAGCTCTTGTTTTTCGGGGGCTTATCTTGCTTCCTCAGAGAAACCGCTGTCTACCAGCTCAACAAGACCTTCAACAGCTGCCTGCTCGTCAGAGCCGTCAGCAATGATCCTGATGGAAGTACCGCCTACGATACCCAGTGAAAGGATACCCAGAAGGCTCTTGGCATTTACTCTTCTGTCTTCCTTTTCGATCCAGATCGAGCTCTTGAACTCGTTGGCTTTCTGGATGAAGAAGGTTGCGGGACGAGCATGAAGCCCTACCTGATTCTGAACTACTACGTCTTTTACGAACATACTTTGATCTCTCCATTCATTAGATTTCCACGGCACTTCAGTGCCTGACGGATAACGAATCACCCTTTTATAACTTCTATAGTCCTGCGGAGCTTCCCCCTGAGGTCTTCCGCCCGACTATAATATATTATACAGGACAACCCCGACAACGTCAACGCAAATTATAAACAAACACACAATTTTTGTAGATTTTTCGGCGAATTGTCAAGTACAACGATTAAGTTTTGTTTACAGTTGTGCACAGTGCGCAAAAATTGTTAATTCGATGTGACAGTTTAGACAAAACCGCTTAACAATTGTCTCTAATTTTTTAATAACAGGTTTCGGTCAAAACTTTTTATTGGCAAAATTGCCTACGCTGTTAGTGATAATAGACAAATCTTCGTCCGACAGCTCGACCCTTTCAAGCAGCTCGGGACGCTTGACTGCGGTGGTGATGAGCGCCTGCTCATGCCGCCATTTCATTATATTCGCGTGGTGCCCCGAAAGCAGCACGGGCGGCACCGCCTCACCGTCCCAGACCTCGGGACGGGTATACTGCGGATATTCGAGCAGCCCCGAATAATGGCTCTCGTCCTCGTAGCAGTCGGGCTGTGCGAGCACACCGTCCAGCAGCCGCACAACGCTGTCCACCAGAACAAGCGCGGGAAGTTCTCCGCCCGTAAGCACATAGTCGCCTATAGATATCTCCTCATCGACGATGCGGTCGAGCACACGCTGGTCAACGCCCTCGTAATGCCCGCAGAGCAGCATTATGTGCTCCATGCCCGCAAGCTCGCGGCAGCGCTGCTGTGTGAGCGTTCTGCCCTGCGGCGAGAGATAGATCACATGGGGCTGGCTGCGGGTCATATTGCAGATCGCCTGCCAGCAGCGGTATATGGGCTCGCACTGCATCAGCATACCCTGACGCTCGGAATAGGGTGTGTCGTCAACGCGGCGGTGCTTGTCAAGAGTATAGTCGCGGATATTGTGGCACTCGGCGGTGAAAAGCCCTGCGGCGCGTGCCCTGCCGATAACGCTGCCCGACAGCCAGCTGTCGAGCGCCTCGGGAAAAAGGGTGGCAATGTCAAATCGCATGATACACCTCAGTCAAACAGTCCCGCGAGGGGGATTATCTTCATAATGCCGCCCTCGATATCCGTTTCCTTCACGACATCGGGGATAGCGGGGATATAGTACATTTTACCGTCGGGACGGCGTATATGGTACACATCGTTGGCACCTGTCTCGCTGACCTCGGTGAGCTCGCCGTATTCCTCGGATGATACGGCATCTATGACCCTGAGCCCGATGAGATCCTGCACGAAAAATGCGCCCTCCTCCAGCTCAACATCGTCTCTGTCCATATACAGCACCCGCCCTCTGAGCTTCTGCGCGGCTTCAACACAATCGCAGCCCTCGAGCTTCATCACAACGATATTCTTCTGCACCCGTGAATGCTCAACAACGACGGGTGTACCGCTTTTGTAATACAGCGTATCGAATCCGCACAGGAAATCGGGCGAATCACACCAGGGCTGCACCTTGACCTCGCCCCTGAGCCCGAACACTGAAACGATCTTGCCGATCTCGAGATACTGTTTCAAATAATCACCCTTTCAGATTGATACTCTATTTTACCACATCACGCGGCTTATTTCAAGTCTGTTTTCGTGAACAAA
>CAMOFU010000124.1 GCA_946613705.1 uncultured Clostridia bacterium | reverse complement strand
CGCTCCCCCGACACAGATGTGAGCAGTTCAGGGACGAGGTCCGCGAATACCTTGTGGCAGTCTCCGATGAAGCTCCGCACACGGGTGAAACAACGAGCGGGACATTCTTTGTCAGCTGTGCGATACTGGGAGCTGTTGATCTTACCGACGGCAGACGGGAGCAGGGGCACTCCGTTATGATATGGGAGCCGACCCCCGAAGAACAGCAGAGCGGCTCCTTCAAAAATCTTTTTCGGGAATACGGGATATACCGTGTAAAGGGGCACCCGCCTGTAAAGCCCTGGTATACAAGCCCCGATGTGCGAATGGGCGGTATGTACCTGACCGAGATAGTTTCCGACAGTGCGGAGGACCCGTATCTGTCAGGGGTAATAAAAGAGTATATCGACAGCCTGACCCTGCGCTCAGAGCTGCTCGGTGTGCTGGAGCTCGGCGAGGACGGCTACACAGGCAGCTTTGACTGGCTCGGCAGCCCGATAAAGCTTATAGTGTCTGTAGAGTACACGCCGTACACAAACCCGCTTTCCTATCTTGAGGCCTTCTGCCGAGAGTGCGGGCGGCATGACAGCGAGCTGCGGCAGTTCGCAGCCGAGAAGCTTGAGGACGGCGAGAGGATAGCCCGCGGTATGAGACTGACCGAGGTGTGTATGTACTACGACGGCGATTACGATGCATATTTCACTTATGATAAATATACTATAGATATTTTCGGGAAGGCAAACGGCCCCGAGGATATCTGGATGGAGGTCGAGTGAATGGATTTCTGGTTTTCGGAATATCATACTCAGAACGTTAAGGAGTCGATCAGGGTCGAGAAGCAGCTGTTCTCGGGCGAGAGCGACTTTCAGAGGATAGATGTTTTCGACTCGGAGGAGTTCGGGCGGTTCCTGACCTCCGACGGCTCGGTGATCTTCTCAGAGAAGGACGAGTTCACCTACGACGAGATGATCGTCCATGTGCCCATGGCGGTACATCCGAACGTCAGGCGGGTGCTGGTGATCGGCGGCGGCGACGGCGGCGTGGCAAGAGAGCTCTCCTACTATGATGAGATAGAGGTCATAGATGTTGTTGAGCCCGACGAGCTGTTCGTGCGTGTCTGCCGCGAGTTCTTCCCCGATAACGCAAGAGGGCTCGACGACCCCCGCGTGCAGCTGCATTACCGCGACGGTCTGCGTTTCCTGCGCGGCAAGCAGGACGAGTACGACCTTATCATCAACGACTCCACCGACCCGCTCGGGCATACTGCGGGGCTGTTCACCAAGGAATTCTACGGCTCCTGCTTCAAGGCGCTGCATGAGGACGGCATAATGGTCTATCAGCACGGCAGCCCGTTCTTCGACGAGGACGAAGAGACCTGTCGGGCAATGCACCGCAAGGCATTCCGCAGCTTCCCGATCAGCCGCGTATATCAGGCACATATCCCCACCTGCCCCTCGGGCTACTGGCTGTTCGGCTTCGCCAGCAAGAAATATCACCCCCTGCGCGACCTCGATGCCGAGCGCTGGAAGAAGCGCCGCATCAAGACCTGGTACTATACCACGAACCTTCACACGGGCGCATTCATGCTGCCGAAGTATGTTGAGGATCTGCTCGAGGAGGAGGAAGGCAGGATAAAGCAGGGATAGTCCCTGCTGCAATGCCGAAAAATACCGAAAAGGAAGGATAAGCATGAGCGATACCTCGCATAAGATAAACACGCGGATAGTCCTCGGCTGTATCGGCTTCTGCATTTTCGCAGGACTGCTCACAGTCGGGACATTCAACGATAAAAGCATTTCGGATACTCTCTACTCCCCCGAAAATGTGTTTTGCAGAAGCTTCGGAGTGATAGGCCCCATGCCGCTGTTCTTCGTGCTGGCACTGTTCTTCGGGGCGCTGGTGCAGAGAAGCTTCGCTATGAAAAATGCCGCAAGGATACCCGTCGGAGTATTTCTGATACTGATGACGCTGGGAGTATCCTTCTTCGGCGCAAGGACCTTTACCTCGTCGGACTGCCTTGACACCGTGATACCGAGCGTCCGCGGGAGCATACCGCTGATGATACCGATAACACTTCTGGTGTTCGTTCCCGTTGCATTCGCGGGCTACAGGCTGGCAGCAAAAAATGATGACGAAAAGCTCGTGCGGCGTATCCTGATGCTGCTGATCGCAGTCACTGCCGCATATGCAGCGCAGGAGATAATAAAGGATACCATGCACCGCCCCCGCTACCGCACCGCGATAAAGGGCTTTGAGGGGGTCGGCTTCCTGCCGTGGTACGAGAGGTTCACAGGCTATACGAAGGAGCTGCCCGACACTCTCGGGGTGCTGAAAACAGAGTTCTCGTCCTTCCCGAGCGGACATTCGATGATGTCTATGACAAGCTTCATCACCTTCCCTGCCCTCGCGTGGCTCATTCCCGCACTCAGGGGCAAGGAGGTGCTGCTGTCTGTCTGCGGAGCCGTTTATTCCGTCACCGTGATGTTCACAAGAGTGGTGATGGGCGCTCATTATCTCAGCGACACTGCTTTTTCGGGTGCAGTGATGCTGCTCGTTTCTGTCATATATATGATACTTCTGAAAAAGACATACAAGGAGGATAAATAATATGAAGCTTATGGTGATCGGCTGCGGCGGCGTTGCGACCGTCGCTATCTGCAAGTGCTGCGAGAACCCGCTGTTCACGGAAATACTGATCGCAAGCAGGACAGTCTCAAAGTGCGACGCGCTCGCCGCAAGGCTGAGGGATAAGACAAGTGCCGTGATAACCACCGCCCCCGTCGATGCGGACAGCCTTGAATCGCTTACCGCTCTTATGAACGGATTCAAGCCCCATACCGTCCTGAACGTGGCTCTGCCCTATCAGGATCTTACGATAATGGAGGCCTGCCTTGCCTGCGGAGCAAACTATGTCGATACCGCCAATTATGAGGCAGAGGACACCGACGATCCCGAGTGGAGAGCTGTCTACGAGAAGCGCTGCCGCGAGAAGGGCTTCACCGCATATTTTGATTACAGCTGGCAGTGGGCATACAACGACCGCTTCAAACAGGCAGGTCTTACGGCGCTGCTCGGCACGGGCTTTGACCCCGGTGTAACTCAGGTCTTCTCCGCATATGCGCAGAAGCATTATTTTGACGAGATACACTATATAGATATCCTCGACTGCAACGGCGGCGACCACGGCTACCCCTTCGCCACCAACTTCAATCCCGAGATCAATCTCCGCGAGGTGTCGGCAAACGGCTCCTACTGGGAGGACGGTCACTGGGTAGAGACAAAGCCCATGGAGATCAAGCGCGAGTATGATTTCAAGGGCGTGGGCATGAAGGATATGTACCTTCTGCACCACGAGGAGATAGAGAGCCTTGCAAAGAATATCAAGGGCATCAGGCGCATACGCTTCTTCATGACCTTCGGGCAGAGCTACCTCACTCATATGAAGTGCCTCGAAAACGTCGGTATGCTGGGCACCACTCCCGTTATGTTCGAGGGGCATGAGATCGTGCCGATCAAGTTCCTGAAAGCGCTGCTGCCCGACCCCGCGAGCCTCGGCCCCCGCACCGTCGGCAAGACCAACATCGGCTGCATCTTCACGGGCATCAAGGACGGCAAGGAGAAGACCATCTATATCTATAACGTCTGCGACCACCAGGAGTGCTACAAGGAGACAGGCGCACAGGCTGTTTCCTATACCACGGGCGTTCCCGCGATGATCGGCACCGCTATGATAGCTTCGGGCACATGGAGCGGCAAGGGCGTGTTCAACGTCGAGGAGTTCGACCCCGACCCGTATATGGATATGCTCAACAAATACGGCCTGCCCTGGGTCGTTGACGAGAACCCCGTCACGGTAGAATGACAGAGCTTGCAAGACCCGTATTCAAAGATATCGCCACCCCCGCCTACGTCATCGACGAGGCGGGGCTCAGGCGTAATGCGGAGATACTGCGCGGAGTCATGCAGGAAACGGGCTGCAGGATCCTTCTCGCGCAGAAGGCATTTTCAATGTTTTCCGTATATCCGATGCTTTCGGAGTACCTGTGCGGCACCACTGCGAGCGGGCTGTATGAGGCAAGGCTCGGCCGCGAGGAATTTGCGGGCGAGGTACACGTCTTTTCCCCCGCCTACAAGGACTCGGAGTTTGACGAGATCGTATCGGTCAGCGACCATATCGTATTCAACTCCCGCGCACAGCTGCTCCGCTTCAGGGACAGATGCGCGGGGCGCAGCATCGGCATCAGGATAAACCCCGAATGCTCCACGCAGGACACGCCGATATACGACCCCTGCGCAGCAGGCTCGCGGCTCGGGATACGCAGCTGCGACTTCGATGCAGAGCTTGCTTCAATGGCAGACGGTCTGCACTTCCACACCCTCTGCGAGCAGGACTCGGATGCACTTGAAATGACCCTTGCCGCCGTTGAGGAGCGCTTCGGGCAGTATCTGCCGCAGATGAAGTGGGTCAACTTCGGCGGCGGACATCACATCACCCGCAAGGGCTACGATATAGGGCGGCTCTGTCGGCTGATAAAGAGCTTCCGTGAAAGGTACGGTGTCGAGGTGTATCTCGAACCGGGCGAGGCGGTCGCGCTCGGCGCAGGCTGGCTGGTGACCGAGGTCATGGACATCGTTCACAACGGCATAGATATCGCCGTTCTCGATGCGTCCGCCGCCTGCCATATGCCCGATGTGCTGGAGATGCCCTACCGCCCTCCGCTTTATCTCAGCGGCGAAGCGGGTGTCAAGCCTTATACCTTCCGCCTGTCGTCGCGCACCTGCCTCGCGGGCGATATCATCGGCGACTACAGCTTCGACTCCCCTCTCTCGGTCGGCGACCGCCTCTGCTTCGAGGATATGGCGATATACTCAATGGTCAAGAACAATACCTTCAACGGTATCCCCCTCCCCGATATCTGCCTGCTCCGCGAGGACGGCAGCTGTGAGCTCATCAGGCGCTTCGGCTACTCGGATTTCAAGGGCAGGCTCTCCTGAGCCCTCACGATACCGCATTTCCGATCCCGAAATAAAGGAGATGACATACCATGCCCCTGCACTCTTTCCCCGCCGACGACGGCTTTCATATGCCTGCCGAGTTCTCGCCGCACCGCGGGACAGTTATCGTGTTCCCCGAAAGAGCGGGCTCGTGGGGCTACGGCGCTGTGCCCGCACAGACCGTTTTTGCGGATATTATCCGCGAGATCGCTGCCGACGAGGAGGTGTTCGTCGTCGTCTCGGATAATACCGAAGCCCGTGCGCGTGAGCTGCTCGGCGGGCTCGGCAGCGTTACTCTGCTGAATATCCCTACCGATGACTCGTGGGCGAGGGATATCGCGCCGACATTCGTTTCGGACGGTACCGCCGTCCGCGGGATAGACTGGCAGTTCAATGCCTGGGGCGGAGAGTACGACGGGCTGTATGCTCACTGGGAACGCGACAATGCCCTTGCCTCCCGCTTCTGCGAGCTTATGGGATACGAATGCTACGACGCGCAGCATTTCGTGCTCGAGGGCGGCTCGATACACTCCGACGGCGAGGGAACCGTCATGGTCACCGAGAGCTGTCTGCTCAGCCGCGGACGCAACCCTCAGCTCAGCAAGGCCGAGATCACCGAAACGCTCTGCCGATACCTCGGCGCAGAAAAGGTGCTCTGGCTGCCGCGCGGCATTTATAACGATGAGACCAATGAGCACGTTGACAACGTCTGCGCTTTCATCGCGGCGGGCGAGGCGGTGCTGGCTTGGACAGACAATGAGGACGACCCGCAGTATCCCCTCTCCAAAGCCTGCCTTGACTTCCTTGAGGGCGAGACAGATGCAAGGGGCCGCCGTATCAGAGTACACAAGCTGCCGATACCCGATGTTCCCGTTCGGATAACCGAGCATGATCTGGCAGGCTATACCTTCGAGGAAGGCGAGGACGTGCGCGAGCTCGGTGAACGGCTCGCTGCCTCCTATGTGAATTTCTACTTCACCAACGGCGCAGTCCTGCTGCCGCAGTTCGGCGGCGAAAACAGCAGCAGCGATGCGCGTGCGGCAGATATGATGCGCAGCCTCTGCCCCGACCGCCGTATCGTACCCATAGATGCGCGGGAGATAATCATAGGCGGCGGGAACATACACTGCATAACCCAACAGATACCACTGAGGTGATACTTTTATATGCGGAAGATACTTATAACAAACGACGACGGTATCCGTGCCGACGGTCTTATAAGGCTCGCTGCGGCTGCGGTGAGCTTCGGCGAGGTCTGGGTCGTCGCTCCCGACAGCGAGCGCAGCGCCCTCTCTCACAGCCTTACCCTGCGGCACAGCTTTGAAGCACAGCAGGTGGATTTCCCGATAGAGGGCGTTCATGCCTTCTCCTGCACGGGCACCCCCGCCGACTGCGTTCGCATAGGTGTGCTCAATATCGTCGGCGGAAGACCCGATGATCTGTTCTCGGGGATAAACCGCGGCTATAACGTCGCCACCGACCTGCAATATTCCGCGACCGTGGGCGCAGCCTTCGAGGGCGCGTTCCAGGGCGTTCATTCGATAGCATTCTCGGAAGGCTCGGGCGGCTTCCGTGAGATAGCCGACAGATATATCCGTGAGCTGATCGCAGAGCTGATAGATGCCCCTCTCGGCGAGAACGAGATATATAACGTCAACTTCCCCGACTGCCCGCTCTCAGAGCTGAAGGGCATTCTCCGCGGACGGACCGTGTCGAACGATGTCTTCTACAAGGACCGCTACACCGAGAGCCGCCTCCACGACGGAAGGACCGTCTATCTGGTCGAGGGCATCAGGAACTGGCAGGCCTCCGAGGGCAGCGATCTCAGGGCTGTGATAGATAATTACATCTCCGTCGGGAAGGCTAAGAATATATCATGATAAGACCGAAAGGAAGCGTTGATATGACCGTTACCGCAGCAGCAGTCCAGATGAGCTGCACACGCAATGTGAAAGAGAATATCGAGCACGCCGATGCGCTCGTGCGCCGTGCTGCCGCAGACGGCGCAGAGATCATACTCCTGCCCGAGCTTTTCGAGCGGCAGTATTTCTGTCAGGAGCGCAGATATGACTACTATGCCTTCGCTAAGCCCCTCGCGGAAAACGATGCTGTCCTCCGTTTTCGGAAGACCGCCGCAGAGCTGGGCACAGTGCTGCCGATAAGCTTCTATGAGCGCGACGGGAACGTGCTGTATAATTCCTGCGCCGTGATAGATGCCGACGGGACCGTGCTGGGCGTTTACCGCAAGACACATATCCCCGATGACCACTACTATCAGGAGAAGTTCTACTTCACCCCTGGGAATACGGGCT
>CAMOFU010000123.1 GCA_946613705.1 uncultured Clostridia bacterium | reverse complement strand
TATCCCTAAAAGAGCGGAGATCGGCGATCGGAGTTTCGGCTATTATTTGGATGAGGAAGCCCAAGATGATGTCCCCCTCGAAGGTTTCACGATTAGCGGCTACAGAAACACCGCCGCCGAGCAGTATGCCAAGGACAACGGCTTTGAGTTCATACCGCTCAAGGAGATCATTGCGGGCGACACCAACGGTGACGGCAAGACCACAATGAAGGACTACTCCGAGCTGCAAAAATATCTCTCGGGCTGGGACGTGGAGATCGACCTCGAAGCCGCAGACTTAAACGGCGACGGCAAAGTCACGATGAAGGACTACGCGGCATTACAGCGCAAATTGAACGGCTGGTCGTAAAGGCACAGCAGGATAAAAAAGGTATCGGAGCACGGGAAGCTCCGATACCTTTTCTTTTGTATTGTCTTTGTCTTCTTGTGACCTGTTCAGCGCTTTATACGCTTTTCTATCACGATCTCGGTGGTCTCGTCTGTCAGCCAGATCTTTACATCGTTTGAGAGCCTTGCGATGATAGAGCGCTCCAGCTCCTCCCACTTGTCCGCATTGGCCTCCCTTTGTTCCGAAAGGCTGCTGCGGTAGTTTTCGAGCGACCAGAGTATCGCGCCGACCTTGTCGCTGCTCGAAAGCTTCTTTTCCCTGCCCAGCTCGTACCAGCTGTCCGCCGCCTTGTATTCGGCAGGCAGCTCGGTTTCGTTGGTGAACTTCATGTTCAGCCTGATAGCCTCTCTTATCTTCCCGAGTATACCCATAGAGTTCTCGTTCTGCCCGCTGGTCGCAAGCATCAGCAGCTGCTCCTCCTGCGAGGGGCTCATAGCACGCTGTGCGGAAAGGCTTATACGGCAGATAACACCGTCCTGTGTTTCCTCGCTTTCAAGCCAGAGATTCCCGATGAAGCCGTCCATTATATCATGTACGGCACAGATGATCTCCTCGGTGAGCAGGCGGATATGCAGTGCGTCCTTGCCGCTCAGCCCGTTGCGCTTGTTGAAGCTGTCGGCAGTTATCACCGCCTCTTCCTTCCCCTTGAGATCACTGTTGATGTGTACGATATCTGTTGTCATCATCTTGCTATTTCTTCTCCTTACATTATCAGATCAGCTTTACTCCGAGCATCGTCAGGTCGTCAAACTGCGGTGCATCGCCTACGAACTCGTCAACGGCGTGCTTCATGTTTGTAAGCAGCTTCTTCGGCCCCGCATCGGGCTCGCGGTTGAGTGCCTCGAGCATCCTGTCCGTACCGAACAGCTCATTATCAGCATTTGTAGCCTCCGCCACACCGTCGGTATACAAAAACAGCGTGCCGCCCTTTTCGATCGTGAATTCGTAATCCTTGTACTTGATGCCGTCCATATAGCCGATGACCACGCCGTGCTTGTCCTTGAACAGCTCGAACTCGCCGTTCGCCTTTCGCAGTATCGGGTACTCATGCCCCGCATTTGCGGCTGTCACCTTGCCTGTGGACACCTCGAGCACACCGAACCATATGGTAACGAACATCTCCTCTTCATTGTTCTTGCAGATCTGAGTATTTACCTCCTGAAGCACTCTTCCCGGGGAGCCGCCCATCATAGCATAGTTGTTCATAAGGATCTTGGACATCATCATGAACAGTGCCGCAGGCACGCCCTTGCCCGAAACATCAGCCATTACCATTCCGAGATGATCCTCGTCTATCAGGAAGAAGTCGTAGAAATCACCGCCGACCTCCTTTGCGGGAGTCATCGTTGCATAGATATCAAACTCCTCGCGCTCGGGGAAGGCAGGGAAGAGGTTCGGCAGCATATCCGCCTGTATTTTCGTTGCCAGCTCCAGCTCGGCACCGATGCGCTCCTTTTCTGCCGTTATCCTCGTGATCTCGCTGATGTAATTCCTCGTGCGCAGCGAGAGGGTCGCAAACGCCTCTGCCAGCACCTCTATCTCGTCCTTGGTCCGATAGATATCCTCCATCTCGAAGGCGAGGTCGGTGCCGCTCAGCTCGTCAACACGCTTTGTCATATGCTCTATCGGCTTGACTATCCTTGAAGCCACAAACAGCGCAGCGACAGTGCCCAGTATCAGGATCACTGCTATCATGATGAGCGTTGTCCGCTTTGACTGCTTGGCACCGTCTTCAAACTTCTCGGTCGCGTCCTTGTTTATCCGATCGTATTCGTTCATCATCAGCTGAGTGGGCTGCTCTGTCAGCGCCTTATCTACAAATGACACCACAGTCCAGCCGACCGTGTTCATCGGTGAGGCGGTCATATAATAATCCTTGCCGTCTATCCCGATAGTGGTAAGCCCTGTCTGCTCGGTGAGCGCCGTACTGATGAAGCCCGCAAGCTCCTTGTTCTCGCTCTCACGGATATCAGGAGCCTGATCCGAGGGGAGCACCTCGAAAATGCCGTTGCCCTCGGGTGCGAAGATGACCTGCCCGATGTTATTGATAACGCAGATATTCCCGCCCTGCTGTGAGGAGGACTTGACATAAGCGTCCATAGAATTGAGGAACAGGTCTGCGCCCACAACACCTATCAGCTCGCCGTTCACATAGATCGGAGCAGCGCACTCAACGCCTATCTTGTCGGTATAGGTATCTCTCTCGATGCCCGAGAACCAGAGCTCTCCCGCCTCGACAGCGCCTGTGTACCACGGCCTTTCCCTTACGGCGAAGGTCGTGAGCTTGCCGTTCTCGTCATATTTGCTTGCAGCGTTATCGTCCACGCAGATGAGGGTGCCGTCTGCAAGGCCGATGAAGCAGTTGTTAAGGTAGTCCGAATTATTGCACATAGCGATCATCGTTTCGCTCATATGCGCCGCAGTCCCGAGCAGCTCCGACTCTTTATAGTCAACGCCCTCCTCGCAGAGCACCTGTGCCGAGAGCTTGCCGTCATTTGCGGGGTCGGGCAGCTGAGCGGGGTAGGGCTCAAAGCTGCCGCTGTGCTCAAACAGTCCCTGAGCGAGGCTTTGCAGTGTGGAAACGTCCGTCCTTATATCGGAGAACATATCGTCCGCGATATACGCCTGCAAAGCATTGGCCTTGGTCATAGAGCCGTCTATCACCTGCTTCATCGTATTGCCCGAAACATCTTTGATGGCAGCCTGCTGTTTCTCGGCTGCATCGTTAACGATCTTGCTCAGCCGCGATGACTGGTAGTAGGATACCCCTGCATAAACTCCTATAAGCGCCAGCAGGAAGATGAGCACAAGGTTAAGTATCTTCTGCTGCAAACCGCCCAGAGTAAGTCCGAATTTCTTTATCACCTTATCACCAGTCCTTTTTTGAGCGTGAGGATATTATGTCCGTCGATATAATCGTACTTGACATCGTCCATGCTTTTTTTGACCATAAATATGCCCAGACCGCCGATCTGCCGCTGCTCTGCCGAAAGCGTGATATCGGGGTCCTCCCTGGCGAGCGGGTCATAGGGGATACCGTTGTCTATGAACGTGATATCCACAGACGGCGGATCCTCGATCAGCTCGATGCGCACTGTAGCGATGCCCTTGGCTGTCTTGTAAGCGTAGTGAGCGATATTCACAAATATCTCCTCCACTGCGATATCAAGCTGCATCTGTATTCTTTTCGGGCAGTTTACAGCGGTGAGCTCCTCATCGAGGAAGCTGAGCACTGTCGGCAGATTATCTGTCAGTGCTTCAATAATCAGTTCTTTCATTTGCAACACCCTTCAGTCTCATTTTTTCAGATATCCCGACGATACGGGAAACTCAAAGTAGGTATCGGGGAACGGCTCGTTTCTCAATGTGAAATGCCACCATTCGCAGTCTATCGGCTCAAAGCCGTTCCGCACCATAACATTCTGCAGCCGCATACGGTTATCGTACTGCTGCTGCGTAACTGCCTTGGAGTCGGGGTGGGAGAGCTCGTCGAACAGATCGAAGGGGCTGCCCATATCCAGCTCCCTGCCTGTCTTCATATCCAGCAGAGTAAGGTCTACCGTGCTGCCCCTGCTGTGACTTGACCTGCTTGCGATGTAGCCCTTCTCAAACAGCTCCTGCTTTTCAAGATCGGGATAGAAATAGGGCTTCATCCTCAGATCAAGGTCCTCTATCCCCCACATTACAAAGTGCCTTACCGCATTTGCGGGGCGGTAAGCGTCGAACACCTTCAGACGGTAACCCTGCACTGTCATCTCGTTGCTCACCGAAAGCAGAGCCCTTGCGGCCTCTCTTGTGATAAGTGCGCACGGCTCCTCGTAGCCGTTTATACGGTCACCGATAAAGTTGTAGGTGGAGTAGTAGCGTATCTCCTGCACGATCGCGGGCACTGTATCCGCGAGCACCACAAAATCCGACGGATCCATGGTGAGCTTTTTTTCTGCATCTGTCAAGACAGGCACCTCCGTTTATCGTAATATGTTATTTGCTGTTTGCTGTTTGTTATTTGTTGTTTGTAATTTGTTATTTGTAATTTGTTATCGCTCTGACTCCGTCTCAGGTAACGTCCTTCTTGTTGAAGATCCTGATAGTCAGCGGATTGATGACCAGAATGATCGCGGCAGCCGTGATGACCCCCTTGAGCACAAGCTCGGTGTCTATGCTGTTGCTGTCTTTAAGGGTCAGCGCACTGTGGAAAACGCTGTCGGGCATATACTCTCCGATATCGAAACCATCGAGCTTGAAGAGCTTGTTGATACCCGTATTGATACCCAAATATGCGAGTGAGAGGAAGCCTGCGCCCATAACTACGGACACTACCGCGCCGCCCGTCTGTGAATGTGCGCCGACTACCACGAGCAGCAGTACCGAGCAGACAGCGAGCAGGCACAGCCATCTTACACAGAACAGTATCGCCGCATCTGCGAGATCAGACGTGAAATCGACCTTAACTATCAGCATATAGCCGACCGTCTGGAACACGGTGGCAGCGATCATCATTATCGTGATTATCATGCCGGAGACCGCAAGCTTCGAGACAACTATGTTGCCCTTCTTCGAGAGCTGCCCCGCGATGTTCTTTATATAGCCGTGAGCAAGGTCCGCGTAGGCGAACCAGATGACCAGGAGCAGTATGATAACGGTATCCACTCTGCCGAGAGGGCCGTTGAGGACATTAAAGAACTTTATCTCCTTCATAAAGGAGCCGAGCTCTGCCAGTGCCTTTTCATCGCTGCCCGCAAGCATCCTGCCGAGATTGTACATGAGCTTTGTGAGCGGGCCGACAGCAAGATTCAGCAGGGCAACGAGCACGAACACGATATAGAACGATTTCATTTTGAACAGTCTGAAGAGGTCGCTTCTGATGACCTTACCCATTGTGCTCACCTCCCGTTACATTCAAATAGTAATCCTCAAGAGAAACGTTCTTTACAAAGATCTCGTGCAGCTCGATCTTAGCGCCGATTATCGCTCTTGCCATAGCGGGGGTGTTGTCGAGCTGTTCGTTCACTCTGATAAGTCCGTTGTCGTCTATATCGGTCTGAGTAATGCCGATCTTTCTGAGCGTGCTGACAGCCAGACTGTTGTCGTTCGTTCTGATCGACACATACTGTCCGCAGCGCCTGCCCAGCTCCGCTGCGGTGAACTGGTCGAGCAGTCTGCCCTCGTGGATTATCCCGTAGCTGTCGGCGATCTTGCCCAGCTCGTCAAGGATATGCGACGAGATCATTATAGTCATGCCCTTTTCATTGCGCAGCCGTTCGAGCGTGTGGCGCACCTCAACGATGCCCTGCGGGTCAAGGCCGTTGATCGGCTCGTCGAGGATTATCAGCGATGGGTCGCCGATAAGCGCCAGAGCTATGCCGAGGCGCTGTCTCATGCCCAGCGAAAACTCGCCCGCACCCTTTTTGTCGGATACGTTTTCGAGCCCCACCAGCTTCAGCAGACCGTCGAGGTAATTATTCTTCTTGTAGTCGATGCCCATGGCTATGCACTTGATCCTAAGGTTATCCTTTGCCGAGAACTTGGGATAGAGACCGGGGTGCTCGATGAGCACGCCGACCTTGTTCATCATCTTTCTCATGGCAGCGCCCTCCTTGCCGAACAGGGAATAGCTGCCCTTTGTGGGAGCGGAGAGGCCGCTTATCATTCTCATGATAGTTGTCTTTCCCGCACCGTTTCTGCCGATCAGACCGTAGATCTCGCCCTCGCGCATAGAGATGTTTATATCCCTGCACGCATCCTTTTTCTTATAGGTCTTGGTCAGGTCATGTGTTTCAAGTATGTATTCCATTTGCTGTTTGTTCACTCCCGTTTACAGAATTCAGGCAGTAATGACGTGCCTGTAATCAAAACGTGCCGGCAGCTGCCGAATCGCCGTCAGCTGCCGACACTGTTGCCGATCGTAACTTATTCTTCAGAGCCTGCGCTGTTGTTGGGGTCATTGCGCTTAACAAGGCAGTGTATAGATGTTATAACAAGAATGAAGAGGAAGAGGGGCCCGATGAAATAAGCCAACAGGGTAGAGGCGATCTGTTCCTTGTTGGCAAGAGCATCGGAGATGCTGTTGACATCGGCAGAGGAAACGCCGCCTGCTGTGAGGCTTGCGATAAGAGAATCCTTATCGTGTGCGGTTATTGTGAGGTCGGTGTAGGTAGAGAGCTTCTTGAATGCGTTGGGGATACCGATGCCTTCGAAGAAGATGAATGCGGTAAGGATAAGGGTAAGGGTCCTGAATACGAAGGATACCACCCTGGTCTTGTACCTTGTCAGCAGGCTGAGCACTGCGGTGACTGCAAGAATGATGACCTCAACGATGTAAAGCGTGAATGCGCTGCCGAACTTGTTGACACCGCTGAGGAACGTCTCGATGATCTTTGTTTCCTGCTCCTTGCCCGTGAGCTTTGTCAGTTCATCGGCAGAATCCTTAAAGGTCTCGTAAAACCCATTGAATGCCGCGGCCCACAGCACGATCGTCATTACAAATGCCAGAAAGATCATGCACCTTAACGCAAGGTTAAGGTATTTGTTTGTCTTGTTCATAAAATACCTCCATTGAAATTAGAAAATGGTCGTTGTACGGAATGCTCCGTACACATACATTTATTATATCATAAAACGCACAACAAATCTGCAATATTTGCATAATTTTTTGCCTGTCAAAATGACGTTTTTTTACCATGATATATTGATCCTGTTGTGTATTTTAACCAAACAAGACGGAAGAGACAGCAAAACAGTAAAATTTTACAGCATTTGTTCATGTCTCATTCATAAAAAGTTTACCAGATTGTCCGAACTATCGTGAGAAACACTCTACATTTGGCACGGCAAATATGTTATAATAGAGTAAGCTTTATGAATTGCGGAATTGCGGAAATGCAAGGAGGGACGGAGATGGGAAGATTCACGGAATGCAGGGAGG
>CAMOFU010000122.1 GCA_946613705.1 uncultured Clostridia bacterium | reverse complement strand
ACATTTTTGATTTTTCAATAAAACTCACAGCACAGAACAGACACTCAGCGAAGGACGATCGCTCATTCTCACAAAAGCTGCAGGCTGTAAGTGTCACCGACACTATACGGTATTGCCTTAACGTGAATCGCGCCAAAGCTTGATCTCAGACGTTTCGGCAGCTGACTGTATCACCTTATTACAGGCATTGATCGGCGCAAGTATAAACTGCTTCACATTTGATTATAACAAGAATTGTACGGAATGTCAAGCGATAGCCGACCCATTTTTCCTTTCAAAAATAATATTCATCGTTTTTAACAGAAGAATGTAGTTGTGCAATAACAGTTTGGGGGGATATGACAATACTGTTACAAATACAAATTCTATCTAAAATCGGCTGCATCGGGCAGATCATAACAGGAGCTGCGGTACCGATCCCGCATAGGTCATTTCCGACCCATGATCGAGATCACCATAGCTTCTGCGGACAATGCTTCATTCTGATCGGTGCCGGATATACCAATGAATCTGCTGCTGCCGCTCAAACCGTACTTCTCTGTTTATTTGCACTATATATCGACATATTGCACGATTGCGTTTTTGTAGAATCTGCACAAACACTTTGAAAAATATTAGTCTCATTTGTGAATTGTAATTGGCTGTAAAATTTGGTATAATAGATTTGTTGTATTGGTTCAGCAGCTTAAACCAATATCGAATACCGAACACGATCAACACTGAAAGGAAATGATCTCATGTGGGCTTATGAAAGCGTGTTTTATCAGATATACCCCCTCGGATTCTGCGGAGCGCCGTTTGAGAATGACGGCGTGCAGGAGCACCGCATATTAAAGGTGCTCGACTGGGTAGAGCATATCAAAAAGCTCGGCTGCAATGCCGTGTATTTTTCTCCCGTTTTTGAAAGCGATACTCACGGCTACAACACCCGCGACTACACGAAGATCGACTGCCGCCTCGGCACCAACGAGGATTTTGCGAAAGTCTGCGACGCATTGCACGAGGCAGGCATCAAGGTCGTGCTGGACGGTGTGTTCAATCACGTCGGCCGCGGCTTCTGGGCTTTCAGAGATGTACTCGAAAAGCGCGGCGGCTCGCAGTATAAGGACTGGTTCAACATAAGCTTCGACGGCAACTCGAATTATAACGACGGTCTGTGGTACGAGGGCTGGGAGGGGCATTACGACCTTGTGAAGCTCAACCTGCGCAATCCCGCCGTGACAGAGCATATTTTCAGCTGCGTCCGCCAATGGCGCGAGGAGTTCGGCATAGACGGGCTCAGGCTCGATGTGGCATACTGCCTTGACTTCGACTTTTTGAAAAACCTGCATAACGTCTGCAAGGCGCTCGACCCCGAGTTCTTCATTCTCGGCGAGCTGCTCCACGGCGACTATGCACGCTGGGTAAATCCCGAAATGCTCGATTCCGCGACCAACTACGAGTGCTATAAGGGGCTGTATTCAAGCTTCAATTCGATGAATATGTTTGAAATATGCCACTCGCTCAAAAACCAGTTCGGACCCGAGCAGTGGTGCCGATACAAGGGTATGCATCTGCTCTCCTTCGTCGATAATCACGATGTTTCGCGGATCGCATCGGTGCTGCAAAACGAAAAGCACCTGCCGCTGATCTATGCGATGATCTTCGGTATGCCCGGTATCCCCTGTGTATACTACGGCTCCGAGTGGGGCACGAAGGCTGACAAGCGCGACGGCGACCCCGCACTGCGCGTAAGCTTTGACAGCCCCGAGGAAAACGAGCTTACCGAGTGGATCTCAAAGCTTGCGCTGATACGCCGCGAGAGCAAGGCACTTTGCAGCGGCTCGATCTCGATACCTGTGCTGACCAATAAGCAGTGCATACTCGAGCGTGAGTGCGACGGTGAGCGCGTTATGGTGGCAATAAATGCCGACAGTGAACCCTACACCGCACATTTCGACGCACGCTGCGGCAGAGCCGAAGACCTTGTCAACGGCGGCTGGCACGATTTCGGCGGCGGCAGCGAGCTGCCCCCGTATTCTGCGTCCTTCTGGAAATGCGAAAGATAACGATAACATTCTCCTCCTATAACAGACCCGCAGGCTTGCATCGGCAGACCTGCGGGTCATTCTGATTTGTGTTGTATTTTGTGTTTTGTATTTTGTATTTTGTATTGATCTGTGTCCGATATGAAGTGTCACGCCTGTGCTGCCTCCGCCGCTATCGGCTTGGGACGCTTGCGCAGGAATTTGTAGACCGACTTATAATGAGCATAAGCATCAGCGAAAGCAGCATCTTCAAGAGGTATGCCGCCAAAGCAGGTGCGCTCGAACAGCTCGCAGATCGGGCGTATTGCGGCATCGTTGTTTGCAAGGGCATACTCTGCCAGCATATTCGCCGTGTAGGAGCGCAGATCGTCGCCGCCCGAGCTTTCAAGCAGCTTCTTCACCCTTGCATACAGCCTGATTATGCGGTCGTCACCCTTGACAAAGCGCAGCCTTATCCTGAATGCAAGCTCCACGATACGGTCGAACAGCACCACGATAATGACGAATGCCACAACACCGAGGAACACGAATATCCTGCTGAAATACTCGGTGATCGAGGATACGCTGAATCCTCCCGTGCCTGTGCTCTCTGCCATATAGCCGGGTATGGTGGGGTCAAAATCCAGCCAGCCCGCACCCGCTATGAACACCTCAACATAAGCGTGAGCATGGGAATCGCGCACCGCTATGTCTCCGTTTTCGGCGCGCTCGTAGGCAGCAAAGCCCTCTACATATCTTGCAGGCAGCCCTACTATCCTCGCCATCATCGCCATCGAGGTCGCAAAGCTCGTGCAGGAGCCTGTCTTGTGATCGAAGAGAAATGCATCTATGCTCTCGTCCTCGGGAACATATTCGGCATCGTATGTGAACTCCCCGTTCTCAAAATACGTTTCCAGCGCCTTTGCCTTGGCATAATCGGAGTCGAGCCCCTTCGTTATCTCAAGCGCGAGCTGCTGCATCTGCGGCGAATACTCTATCCCGCCCGTGTAATTCTCGGCAGCCTTTTCGTACTGAACGATCAGCGCGTCGTTCTCAAGGTCGCCGTTCTCCTGCGCTTCCTTGAGCATCGAATAGTAGCTGTCGCCGTCCATTCCGAGGCGGCGGGCAAAATCCGTATACTGCTCCGTTTCGGGATAGTATCTGACAGTATAATCATAGTCGGCATCCACATTCTTGACCATGATCTCACCGTCGCCGTACATATAATAGCTGTCCTTCATCGACTCGCTGAACGTCTTTGCTATCGCGCCCGACGGCGAGGGGACGTACACGCCCTTGAAATTATCATCGAACACGCGGAAGCTGCTCTCGCTTATCTCGGGCACATTGAAGGCAGCGGGGTCTATGCCGTACTTTGAATATCTGCCCGTATCAGCCAGTGCCTTTACAGCCTCATAGTATTCCTTGCGGTTGATGTTTATGCTGGAATAATAATCATAGGTCGTATACTTTTCGGCGGCGCGGTCGGCGTGCCACTGCTCGTCGTAGAAATTATCGAAGGCCTGCCGCTTCAAATAGTATACATCACGGGGAAAATCCGACTCGCAGTAGAAAAGTATCTCGCCCGTATAGCTCGCCCCGTATCTTGCCGAGGACTGCTGTGTGTAGCGCGAATAGGTGGTCTGCGAATTGTTGAGCGGTGTGATGTCAAAGGCATGAGAATCCCTCTCCAGCACCGATCTTACCGCGGGCTTGGGCAGCAGCATCGCCACTGCTCCCGCGATAGACACGAACAGCGCCACCGACACGACATATGCTATATCGTGTACCGCGCGGATATCGCCCGCCTTGTTTTCCTGAAGCCTGTTATGCACGACTATCGCAAGGAAGACGGTAATTATCAGCGTGACCTCATAGACGCTCATGATATCGGCTCGCTTGGCATAGATAACGAACGGGAACAGCAGACAGAGCATCAGCCCGAGGCTCCTGAAGCGTATCTGTGTGAAATAATAGATTATCGAGATCAGGAAGAACCCGCCGAACAGATACACCGTAAGGAAGTAATAGATGTTGAAGCCTGCGGTGTCACGGTTGAGATAGAACCAGTCGGTGAACATCACATAGCTGCTGTACCACCCCTGTGACATAAAGCGCGAGGACATGAACATCAGCCCCGCGAACATCGCCAGATAGATCAGCGAGCCGAGCAGCGGCTTTTTCCTGAGCTGATCGAACAGCAGAAAGAAGCCTACCGCGGCGGCACCGAACAGCACGGTGAACAGAGTCGTCTGCTCATAGTAATAGCACTGCACGACCATGCTTGCGATGATGCAGCCGAGGAATATCGGGAGCGTGCTGCGGCTGAGAAAAGCTATTGCCTTCTTCCCGAGATCGGTATTTGATTTTAATATCGTATTTGTATTTGTATCCATAAGCACACCTTAATTCAGATGTTTGAACTCAAAATCCTCCGAGCAGGTCCAGATATCACCGTAGGTGGAATTGAAGCCGCTGTTCGCTCCGACCACGAAGGTGACGTTGGCATATGAAGAAAACAGGTCGCGGGCATTGGAAAGGTCGCTCTCATCTACCGCTGTAAAGCAGATAGTTATGCCCGTTTTCAGCACTTCGGCAGGTATTCTTTCTGCCCCCGAATAGGGCTTCATGCCCGCAAGTGCTTCGGCAAGCAGATAAACATCTCCCAGCGACTTTATCTGCATCATCTGCCATTTGCTGTCAAGATAATAATAGAAATCCGTTTCCAGCCCCTGCATTGCGAGCATCGAGAGCATGGCAAGTGCGCCCTCGATCACAACGTCCGCTTTCTTGCAGCTGTACTGCTCCATATCCGACAGCTCGGGCAGGTCGAGCGTGAACACCTGACTCGTCACCGAGAGCTTTTCGTCGAGCCTTACCATATATATCCCGCGCTTTGACGAAAGCTTCCAGTTGATCTTTTTAAGCGGGTCCCCCGGGGAATAGGCGCGGTGCTCGTAGCCGGGGGTACCGGTCGAGCCCATAGCAGTCTCGGAGGTCTCGTCCTCGGAATCATCGAAGCCGAGGTTGTCGGTAGCCGTTCTGATGACCTCGAGCTGTGTGCCCGTATCGGGGACGTTCGGCATGATCTTCAGATCGAGCCTTGTTTTATCCTCATCGAGGGGTATCGCGCTGCGCGACAGCCCCAGAAAATCCACCGAATCAAACCCTGCCACTCTGATATACGACTGCCCCGAAAAGTCGGCACGGTAACGGATAGTGACCGTCTGCACCGAGCGGTTTGGCAGCATTGAAAAGCGTATGCCCGCTTCTGCCACAGGCGAGAGCTGCTTGCTGCTTTCGAGCCGTATCTCGATGATCGGCGAGGGCAGGCGGCTGTGCTTTTCGACCTTTATCTTGACCTCTACGATATCCTCCTTTGCAAGCAGCTTATGCTTGCAGTCGATCGAGAGGGTAAGCTTCTTGCCGAGCCGCTTTGTGACGAGCACCGACATGATGAGCGCCAGCACCAGTATCACGGCGATGAGCACACCGCCCGTACCGTCGATCATCACTGCCATCGTCACAGCTATGGCTATACAGAAAAGATATCCGAAAAGGCTTTTCATACATTACCACCGTCCGCAGGCGCGGTCACTGTCAATGCTATCTGCTCGAGCGCCTGTTCGTTCGACTCGAATGCGCTCTTGCCCTTCGGCGAGAGCATCAGTCTGTGAGCCAGAACATCTGTCATGATATCCTTGACATCGTCGGGCACAACATAATCTCTGCCCTTGACATAGGCATATGCCTTTGCCGCCTTCAGCAGCGCGATGCTTCCTCTGGGCGAAACGCCGAGCTTGACGTAATCCGAATTTCTTGTTGCCGTAACAAGATCGATGATATACTTCTTGATCGCAGGCACAGCTCTTACCTTAGCCGCCTCCCCGATCATATCGCGGACATCTTCAATAGTCATCACCGCATCTATCGAAGCGACCTGCTCCCTGCCGTCCTCGGCACGCTCGATGATCTCGAGCTCCTCAGCCTCGGTCGGGTAGCCCATTGATATCTTCATCAGGAACCTGTCCATCTGCGCTTCGGGCAGGTGATATGTGCCGTATGTCTCGACAGGGTTCTGTGTTGCCAGCACCATGAACGGTTCGGGCAGGTCGAAGGTCCTGCCGTCGAGAGATATCTGATGCTCCTCCATGACCTCCAGCAGTGAGGACTGGGATTTAGGGCTCGCACGGTTGATCTCGTCCGCCAGCATGAAGTTGCACATCGCGGCACCCTGCTTATACTCCAGCTCTCTCGTATCGGGATTTATCATCGAGAAGCCGACGATATCCGAGGGCATGATATCCGGTGTGAGCTGGATACGGTTGAACTTGCCCTCCACCGACTTGGCAAGAGCCGATACCAGCCTTGTCTTGCCGACACCGGGAACGTCCTCGATAAGTATATGTCCGCCGCAGAGCATAGCAGCGAGCACCCGCTCGATAGACGGCCTTTTGCCGACGATTATCTTTTCGATATTATTAATGAGAAGCTCGGTCTTATTGCTCACAGTGATCTTCCTCTCCTGTTATTTGTTATTTGGTATACTCCTTATTATAATTATACTATATCCGTACTTTATTGTCAAATACTATTTACTGATACTACCTATAACTTTTGATTATGGCACGAGCCCTTCGGGACAAAAGCGAACGGGCATCTCTCCCCTCGGGGAGAAACACCCGTTATTTCGGTTCGGTCTTATCTGCTTTTCTTTGCCGCGTCAAATATAGCAAACAGCAGCACGAGCGGCAGGAACAGCAGCTTTAACAAGACTGAAAGGCAGCCGTCACTGTTATTCAAAGCGCGCCCTCTCAGTGGATATCACTGTAAAGGCCGATATAGAGCTGAGCTGACTTCTTCCAGCTGAAATCCTCCTTCATTGCCAGATCGACGAGCTTCTTCCAGCGTTTCTTGTCATCATAATACACTCTTGCTCTTGTGCAGGCATCGAGCATATCATGAGCGTTGTAGGTCTTGAAGGTGAAGCCGTTGCCGCCCTCATCGCCCGCATCGTGAATGGAGTCACGCAAGCCGCCCGTTTCTCTCACTATCGGGATAGTGCCGTATCTCAGTGCGATCATCTGTGCAAGTCCGCACGGCTCCGACTGCGACGGCATAAGGAACATATCCGCGCCCGCGTAGATCCTCTTGGAAAGCTCGGGAACGAAGCCGAGCGTAAGACCCACTCTGTCGGGATAACGGTAATGCATCTCGGAGAAGAAGTCCTCATAGATCTTCTCGCCCGAGCCTAAGATAGCGAACTTATAGCCGAGCCTGATTATATCCTCAAACACATACTTGATAAGGTCAAGGCCCTTATGGGAAACAAACCTTGTAACGATGCCGA
>CAMOFU010000121.1 GCA_946613705.1 uncultured Clostridia bacterium | reverse complement strand
CTGTCCGACTATATATTTATATATTTCCATACCAAAAGGCAGGTGAGAGAGATTGAACAGCTTGTATAATGACTGGTATGAGGATTTTAAGGAGGCTGTGAGCGCATTTGGCGATGACGAGCTGTTTGATTCGCTCGATAATCTGCTGAAACAAAGCCGAAGTACATTCGCCTTTAACCGCAAGCTGATGGCTAAGGCTATCGACGTTTCGTGGGTAGAGGCAATAGAAAACGGTCTGGTACACGTTGATAATGTGCTTAGAAATCCAAGCAGAACGATAGAGGACGTTGAGGAAATAGTACCGATCGAACGTTCAAGAAAGATCACAGTTGAATCCGTTAAACATCTGGCACAGCATACAGACTTTATACAGAGCATCGACAAGCGAACGGGAAAGATAACTCCGTCGAAAATACTCAATGTGCATAAAGAAGAAAGCTTTATGACATATGAGAATAAATTCGTGAATACGCTTATCGACCGATTGTATATTTTTATAAGCACAAGATATGAAAAGCTTGCGCAGGTCGCTCATGATGAAGAGGTCTATACAATGGGGTACGATACCTCGATAGACAACGGTGCAGGCGGAAAAATGAAGATCGAGCTGAAGATCGAGACTTCCGACAGCCTTGAATCGACCGATGCAAGCGGATATACGATATGGCAGCGAGTCGAGAAGCTGAAAAAGATCATCGAAGGCTACAAGGGCTCGGATCTTTGCATGAAGCTCGGCAACAACTATATCAGACCGCCTGTTATGCGTACCAATGCGATCATGAAGAATGTCGAGCTGAAAGCCTGCCTTGCACTGTGGCAGTACATCGAAAGCTACGATAAGGTCGGGTACGAGATCAATGTTGAAAATACCGCGGTCAAGCCCGAGAACGATTATATCGAGGATTTCTACAAGCTGGTCATTATGAATCTGCTGCTGTTCCGATCTTATACGGATAACGGCGAGGGCAGCAAGAATATGACCGAGCTGAAAACACAGAGATCGAAGTCGATCGCGCCAAAGTTCGTTAAGCACTTTGATAAAGAGATCGCGGCGGACTACAGCATCCAGACAAATGCTGCTGTAGGTTATGTCGCCGAGGACGGAGAGCTTAAACTAACAAGGCGATTGCCTAAGAATATGACGCAGGTGTTCGCGCAGATAAGCGAAGCGATCAAGATCGAAAAGGCTTATCTGGCAGAGCGAGAAAAGGAACGGCTTGCGCGTATGGCTGCCGAGGAGGAGGCGGAACGTCTCAGGCTCGAGGAGGAGAAGCGGCTCGAAGAGCAGCGCCGTATAGAAGAAGCAAAACGCGAAGAACGAGAACGAATACGGCGTGAGGCTGAGGAAGAAGAGCGGCGGATACAGGAGCTCATCGCTCAGCGAAAACGAGAACAGGAAGAGGAAGAACGGGAACGCGCCCGCCTCGAAGCAGAACGTCAGGCCAAGCTGGAGGAACAGCGTCGGCTTGAAGAGGAAGCCAGAAAGAAACGCGAGGAAGAAGAACGCGAGGCTGCCGAGAGAGAAAGAGTTCTGCTTAATAAGATGAATATGCGCTCTGAGCTCGGTGAAGCTGAGGGCGTAGACGTTGAAAAGCTCGAGGACAAGGACGAGGAAGAAAAGCTTCACCGTGAGGCCTACGAGCAGGTAACAGAGGAAGAGATCGAGCAGGCGATGGAGACTATCGCCGAAGAAGCGGACGAAGAAGGCTCTGAGTTTGAGGACCCGAGAGAAGTCGCCGCGAGAATGAAGCTCGAGCAGCAGAAGAAGGAAAAGGAACGGCGCGAGCGGGAACGTGCAGAGCGCCTGAAAGCCGAGAGAAACAAATTCGAGGCCAAACCCTTCGAGCAGATCAGGTGGGAGTATTCAAAGAACCCGATCAGACTGCTGCAAAGACTGTTTACCTATATTCTTGCAGTTTATTTCCATATCATACCCGAGAATACAGACGACCCCGATTACAGGAAGCTGAGAGCCGAGTATGAGGAAAAGAAACGGCAGAAGAAGGAAGAAGCTGCCAAGCGCGACGCTATGGAGGTATACTACAAGAAGTATGCGGGTACCTTCAAGTATCGATTCAGACGCTATCTTGAGGACAGAAAGTTCAAGAAGAAGCGCAAGCAGCAGGCCAAGAACAGACCTAAGCCGACCTACACTCCGCCGAACCGCACTCCCGAGCAGCAGCGCGAGATAGATCTCGAGATGAAGCGGCTGTACAGAGAGTACCATGTAAGCAAGTTTGAGAAGCTCAGGCGCTGGAACAAGGAGCGCAGGAGAATCAAGAAGGAGCTTGACGAGGCAGTAGGAAAAAAAAACGCTGAAGGAAAAAAAGACAGCAAGGTAAGTAAGGTCATCAACATTATACTTACTGTGATACTTGTTCTTTCGGCTGTATTCTGTGCTTATGTTATGATAAACACCGCTCGCGGCAAGCCCGTTAATCTGTTCGGAAGATCGGTGCTGCAGGTCGTAACAGGAAGCATGGAGCCATCTATTCACGTCGATGATTATATTATTGTAAAAAGCGTGGATACAAACGAATTAAAGGAAGGCGACATAATCGCGTTCTATTCGGAGCTTGAAGAGATCAAGGGAAAGCTGGTAACTCACAGGATAGCAAAGGTCAATGAAGACGGTTCCTTTGTTACGAGAGGAGACGCTAATCCTGTAGACGACAGCCTGACAGTGCAGCCCGATCAGGTGCTTGGAAAATACACAGGCAAGACAAGGTTCTTTATCTGGCTGCATTCCCTGCCGAGCTCCTTCGGCGACGATATCGGCAGCACTAAGAAATGGGCGCTGCTGGCGGTTATGATAGCTGTGGCAATAGGCGCTGTATACGAGCTGAGATCTGTTGTGAGCATTGGCAAGGAGCTCAGCAAGGATAAAAAGGCCGAAGCCGAGGAAAACAAGAAGCGGCTCATCAGAGAAGAGATCGAAAAGGAAAAACGAAGGCTCGAAGAACAGGGCGGGATTTCCGAAGAGGTGAAGAAGAATGAATCAAGATAAGATCATGAAGCGCAGAATGATAACAGCCATCATACTGCTTATCATTACGCTGATCGCACTGATAATCTTCATAGCCCTCTATGTTGACGAAACTCGCCGCATTCAGGAAACATACCGCAGACAGTACACTACAGAGCTGAGACACGTTAATGAAGAGATAGCAATATATCTCGATGCGGAAGGCGACTTCGATTTCCATTACATGAGAATAACCGTGTATATGGCTAATGCAGGTTCATATGCCTTTTTGATCGATGATTACACACAGAAGCAGATCGTAATAAACGAGGTAAGCACCTGCCTGATAAAATACCCCGAGCAGATGAAGACCAAGCTTGAGGAGCTGCAAAAGGCTGTGACCGATATCCTTGCCGACCTGGACAAGGGATATGATGAAGCGAAAGCCATCTATGAGTCTATCGACTTAAAAGGCAAGTAATATTTTTAGGTTTGAATTACAGAATGGGGGGAACCGTATGAGTGAAAAAAGCAAGCTCAAAAAAGAAATAAAGATCTGCCGCCAGACGATAGAGGAGATCGAGAGAAAGCGTTCAAGATCGCAGTCGGCATTGGTACAGGCGGTTCTTTTGCAGGAGGAGCCTGATGAAATGGACGTTGAATGGTTCAACAAATACACAGGCGAGATCACCGCTTGCAGAAATCATATGATCGAGCTTCAGAAGAAGCTTAACTCGCTTTAAAAAATTACATTTAAAAGCCCGAACGCTGTGTTCGGGCTTTTTGATACGGAGGTATATCATGGCTGATAATAACGGAGCGGTTTTAGAAGATGTATTTGCTTTTGCAAAGCAGCAGTACGGTACCGAGCCCGAGTATCTATGGCTGCGGGAGCCCTCGGGTGCTGTGCTGAGGCATAAAGAGAACAACAAATGGTATGCGGTGATGCTGCGGGTCGCGCGCAAAAGGCTGGGTCTGTCGGGAGACGGTGCGGCGGATATCATGGCAGTGAAATGTGACCCGCTGATGAAAGAGGCTCTGCTTAAAGAGAACGGTGTGATGCCTGCATACCATATGAACAAACAGAGCTGGATAAGCGTGGTACTTGACGGAAGTGCCGAAAAGGATATCGTGTTCGGATGCCTGAGAATGAGCTATGACCTGACTGCCGCTGTCAAGGGTAATAACAGGACAGTGCCGAAGAAATGGATAATACCTGCCAATCCGCGGATATGCGAGCTTGAAAATGAGTTTGACGAAAACGGCGAGATACACTGGACGCAATCGGCTAAGTTTATAAAGGGAGACAGAGTGTATATCTATATCGGTGCTCCCGTATCAGAGCTCAGATATGAGTGCAGCGTTGAGGAAACAGACCTCAGCTTCGATTTTGGAAATGAACAGATGAACAGCAAAAAGGCGATACGTCTGAAGCTTATAAGAAGGTTCGGCAAGGGCGAATTCACAGCGGAAAGACTGCGCGAGCTCGGCGTTACAAACATACGAGGACCGAGAGGTATCACACGGTCGCTCGAAATGCTTTTGTGAGTTGTTCGGGTTCCGCAAAAGTACGGGATCATATACAGTGAATTGTGAAAGTTTTATATCGCTATTGACAATAACGCGCAAATATGAGATAATAAATATAAGTGATTTACATTTTACAGGAAAGGATCCGGTGATATGAACAGTTTTTGCTTTCCTGTCTGCCTTTTGAAAAGACGAGTGAGCGTGCCCTGCGGGGCTTATCGGCAGACTATCTAAATGAAAGGAAAGATCATTGTGAAAAAAGAACTTGCAAAGCAATACGATCCCGCTCAGTTTGAGAACAGGATCTATAAATTCTGGGAGGAGGGCGGCTACTTCCACGCAGAGCGCGACCCCGAGAAGAAACCGTATACCATCGTTATCCCGCCCCCGAATATAACAGGACAGCTGCATATGGGTCACGCGCTTGATGAAACGCTGCAGGATATTCTCATACGCTGGAAGAGAATGAGCGGTTATGCAGCACTATGGCTGCCAGGTACAGACCATGCTGCAATTGCTACCGAGGCCAAGATCGTTGAAGCAATGCGCAAGGAGGGTGTCACCAAGGAGCAGCTGGGACGCGAAGGCTTTATGGAGCGCGCCTGGGCATGGAAGAAACAGTATGGCGGAAGAATTGTCGAGCAGCTGAAAAAGCTCGGTTCCTCCTGCGACTGGGACCGTGAGCGCTTTACAATGGACGAGGGCTGCTCGGACGCTGTGAAGGAAGTATTTGTCAAGTACTATAACAAGGGACTTATATACCGCGGCGAAAGGATGGTAAACTGGTGCCCCAAGTGCCGCACTACTCTTTCCGATGCAGAGGTCACATTCGAGGAGCAGGCAGGGCATTTCTGGCATCTGCGTTATCCATTCAAGGACGGCTCAGGCTATCTTGAGCTTGCCACTACCCGTCCCGAGACACTGCTGGGTGATACTGCTGTCGCTGTCAATCCCAAGGACGAAAGGTATAAGGACGCTGTAGGCAAGATGCTTATACTGCCCTTAGTGGGTCGTGAGATACCTGTTGTTGCCGATGATTATGTTGATATGGAATTCGGTACAGGTGTTGTTAAGATAACCCCTGCACATGACCCCAACGACTTTGAGGTCGGCAAGAGGCATGATCTGGCTGTTATCAATGTGATGACTGACGATGCAAAGATAACCGAGGATTATCCCGACTATGCAGGAATGGACAGATACGAGGCGCGAAAGAAGATCGTTGCCGATCTTGAAGCGGGCGGCTTCCTTGTAAGAGTTGAGGAGCATACGCACAACGTAGGTACCTGCTATCGCTGCGGCACGACTGTTGAGCCGAAGGTATCTACACAGTGGTTCGTAAAGATGGAGCCGCTTGCAAAGCCTGCGATAGAGGCGGTCAAAAAGGGAGACACAAAGTTTATCCCCGAGCGCTTTGATAAGATTTACTTCCACTGGCTTGAAAATATCCGTGACTGGTGCATAAGCCGCCAGATATGGTGGGGGCACCGCATACCTGCATTCTACTGCGATGACTGCGGAGAGACTGTTGTTACCAAGGAAAGCAGCTGCACCTGTCCTAAGTGCGGCAAGCCCATGAGACAGGACCCCGATACACTGGATACATGGTTCTCTTCGGCACTGTGGCCGTTTTCGACCCTCGGCTGGCCTGATATGGATTCCGAGGATCTGAAATACTTCTATCCAACAAATACGCTTGTAACAGGCTATGATATCATCTTCTTCTGGGTCATCAGAATGATGTTCAGCGGTCTGGAAAACATGGGGCAGGTTCCGTTCAACACAGTGCTTATCCACGGACTTGTAAGAGATGCCAACGGACTTAAAATGTCCAAATCTCTCGGCAACGGTATCGACCCTCTTGAGATCATTGATAAGTACGGCGCTGATGCCCTGCGCTTTATGCTTGCAACAGGCAATGCCCCCGGTAATGATATGCGATTCATTGAGGACAAGGTGATAGCGAGCCGAAACTTTGCCAACAAGGTATGGAACGCTGCACGTTTTATCATGATGAATCTCCCCGAGGGCTTCAAGGCTGATTCTCTGCCCGAGAATATGTCCGCGGAAGACAAGTGGGTAGTATCAAAGTTCAACACGCTTGCAGGCGAGATCAATGCCAATCTTGAAGCCTTTGAGCTCGGAGTTGCTGTTCAGAAGCTTTATGACTTTATCTGGGATATTTACTGCGACTGGTATATCGAGCTGACAAAGCCGCGTATCGCAGCAGGCGGAGAAACAGCCGAGACTGCGCAGAAGGTACTCGTTTGGGTAATGAAGGGAATGCTCAAGCTGCTGCACCCCTTCATGCCGTATATCACTGAAGAGATCTGGCAGGCACTTGTAGACGATGGCTCTGCAATTATAGTCAGCGACTTCCCTGTTTATAACGAAGCACTCTCGTTTGAGGAAGACGAAAAGAGCTTTGAGAAGATCGTAGAAGCTATTCGTCAGATCAGAGTTACAAGAAACAGCATGAATGTAGTTCCGTCTGTCAAGGCGAAGCTCTATATCGAGACAAAGAGCCCCGAGGTATTTAAGGCAGGAACTATGTTCTTTGAGCGGCTTGCATCGGCTTCCGAGGTCGATATCGCCGACAAATGGGATATACCCGACAGCGTAACTGTAGTTACCGACGCTGCTCGTATCTTCATTCCGCTCTCGGATATCATTGATACCGAAAAGGAGCTTGCAAGACTGAACAAGGAGAAAAAAGCCGCCGAAAAGGATATTGATTTCCTTTCATCGAAGCTGAACAATCAGGGCTTTATCTCTAAGGCACCTGCACAGCTGATCGAGGCGCAGAAGGCAAAGCTTGCAAAAGCAAAGGAAAAGCTTGAAAAGATCGAACAGTCAATAGCGGCGCTCAAAAAATAAAA
>CAMOFU010000120.1 GCA_946613705.1 uncultured Clostridia bacterium | reverse complement strand
GCGCTTTGCGGCACCATTCATCTTCTTTCTCAATTTTTTTTCAAATCCCGAGCCTGTTTTCGGCAAAATGCAGAATTGTGTTTCAACTGTTGACAAATTGAAGATAAACAGATATAATAAAGCTGTAAGTGAAGGATCGGATACAGTTGATAATTTGGAAGTTTGGGTCCTGTCAGGCGACAGGCGATCGAAAGGAATTCTGCTATGAGTACGAATACTGTGGAAACGTTTGATGTGTTCTCCGTGTTTACCATGCTCGGCGGGCTTGCGTTTTTCCTCTACGGAATGAACGTGATGTCCCAGAGTCTTGAAAAGCTCACGGGCGGCAAGCTCGAAAAAGCCTTGCGAAAAATCACCTCCAGCAAGCTCAAAAGTCTCTTGCTGGGTATGGGTATCACTATTGCTATTCAATCATCGTCCGCTGTGACCGTCATGCTGGTTGGTCTTGTGAATTCGGGCATCATGATGCTCGAACAGACCGTCGCCGTCTGCTTCGGTGCCGATATAGGCACTACGCTGACAGCGTGGATACTCAGCCTGTCGGGCATAAAGGGCGATAATTTTTTTCTCAAGCTGTTAAAGCCCTCCTCCTTCTCTCCCCTCGTGGCGCTGGTCGGCATAATGCTCATCATGCTGTCAAAGAAGAGCAAGAAGAAGGATATCGGCTCGATACTGCTCGGCTTCTCGGTGCTGATGACGGGTATGGCCCTTATGTCGGGCGCTGTGGCTCCGCTGGCAGAGAGCGAGGGCTTCAAAAGTATGCTCGTCGCATTCAGGAACCCTCTGCTCGGAGTGCTCGTCGGCGCGGCTTTCACGGGTATAATACAGAGCTCGGCTGCGTCTATCGGTATCCTGCAGGCCTTCTCGCAGACAGGCTCGCTCACGGTCGGCATGGCGGCACCGCTCATCATGGGTCTGAACATCGGCACCTGCGTAACCGCCCTGCTTTCGAGCATCGGCGTAAAGAAAAATGCCAAGCGCGTTGCCGCGATACATATACTCATAAAGATCATCGGCGTGCTGATAATACTGCCGATAACACTGCTGCTTGAAGCAACAGTTGCAAAGGATTTCTTCGACGATACGATAACCCCCGTCGGGATCGCCGTCGGGCACTCGATCTTCAATATCGCCATAACGCTCTTCCTGCTGCCCTTCTCGAACCAGCTCGTTGCTCTCTCGCGGAAGATCGTCCGCGACAAGAATAATGAGGACAGCACCGAGGGTGATGGTGATGAGCCGCAGCTGGATATGAACCTGTTCAAGATCCCCTCTGTCGCTGTCGAGGCCTGCCGCGGCGCTGCGGTGCAGATGGCAAAGCATACCGAGGATACGATCATCAACGCACTGTATGTGCTCCAGGATTACGATGAGAAGCTTGCCGAAAAGGTTGTCGAGGGCGAACAGCTGATCGACCGCTATGAGGACAGGCTCGGCGCTTATCTCGTCAAGATATCCAAATCCTCTGTCACCTCGGCGGACAGCCGCAAGGTCTCGAAGATGATGCACATTATCGGCAACCTCGAACGGATCTCCGACCACGCGGTGAACCTTATCGAGTCGGCACAGGAGCTCCAGGAAAAGGGCTATCGCTTCTCGGAGGACGGTATAAAGGAGATGAACGTCATCTGCGCGGCGATAGACGAGAATATACACACCGCCATCCGCGCCTACATCAAAAACGATCTTGCCCTCGCCCACCGCGTAGAGCCTCTCGAGGAGGTCGTGGACAACCTTATAATCGAGCTGAAAAACCGCCACATCGACCGCTTGCAGAAGGGCTCGTGTACGGTTGAGCTCGGATACATCTTCCAGGATATCCTGATAAACCTCGAACGTATCTCCGACCACTGCTCCAACATAGCGGGCACGATCATCGAGATCGACGAGAAGACCGAGATACACGAATACTGGAGCGATGTCAAGCGCAACGACGAGCAGTTCCGCGCTCTCTACAAGGAGTTCTCAAAGGCATACTTTGCTATGCTCCCGTAACACAGCATTCCGCATCGGCAGACCAAAAAGCACAGCCCCTCAGAAACGGGGGACTGTGCTTTTTGCATTGATGTGATATATCGGTATCAGAACAAGCCGTAGATGTTTCCCTTGCTGTCAACATCTATGCTGTTCGCGGCAGGCACCTTCGGCAGCCCGGGCATCGTCATGATGTCGCCCGTGTAGACCACCACAAAGCCCGCACCCGCCGAAAGCTTGACATCACGCACGGTGATCTCAAAGCCCTCGGGCTTGCCCAGCTTGGCAGGATCGTCCGAAAGCGAATACTGCGTCTTGGCTACGCAGACGGGTATATCCGCAAAGCCCAGCGCCTCGATCTCCCTGATCGACTTCTCTGCCTGTGCGGTGTATACAACACCGTCCGCACGGTAGATCTCGCGGGCGATGGTGCCGATCTTTTCCTTGATAGGCAGCTTCTCGTCATAGAGCGGCGCATATTTGCTCGGCTTGCTCTCTATAGTATCGCATACCTTCCGGGCAAGCTCTCTGCCGCCCTCGCCGCCCTTGGCGAAGATCTCCGCAAGCGAATACTGCACGCCCATCTCCTCACAGGTGCGTGCGATGACCGCGATCTCGGCATCGGTATCGGACTCAAAGCGGTTGATAGCCACAACAACGGGAACACCGAACTTGTGCATATTCTCAATGTGCGTTTTCAGATTCACGATGCCCTTTTCAAGCGCCGCGACATTCTCGGTCTTCAGCTCTGTCTTGGGAACACCGCCGTTGTATTTGAGCGCCCTGATCGTCGCCACCAGTACAACGCAGCTCGGCTTGAGCCCCGCAAAACGGCACTTGATGTCAAAGAACTTCTCTGCACCCAGATCTGAGCCGAAGCCCGCTTCGGTGATCGTATAATCGGCAAGCTTCAGACCCAGCTTTGTAGCCCTTACCGAGTTGCAGCCGTGGGCGATGTTCGCAAACGGTCCGCCGTGCATTATGGCGGGAGTGTTCTCGAGCGTCTGCACAAGGTTGGGCTTGAGCGCGTCCTTCAGCAGCGCAGCCATAGCTCCGCAGCCGCCGAGATCCTTTGCATAGACAGGCTTGTTGTCATAGGTGTATGCCACAAGGATACGTTCGAGCCTTGCCTTCAGATCGTCAAGGTCGGCAGCAAGGCAGAGTATAGCCATGATCTCGGAAGCGACCGTGATCTGGAAGCCGTCCTGGCGCGGAATGCCGTTCACCTTTGAGCCGAGCCCGACGATTATGTCTCTCAGTGCGCGGTCGTTCATATCAAGACAGCGCTTGAAAAGAATGCGTCTCTGGTCGATGCCGAGCGGGTTGCCCTGATGCATCGAGTTGTCTATCAGCGCACAGAGCAGGTTGTTCGCCGCCGTGATAGCGTGCATATCGCCCGTGAAATGAAGGTTTATATCCTCCATCGGCACTACCTGCGCATATCCGCCGCCGGCAGCGCCGCCCTTTATTCCGAACACAGGCCCCAGCGAAGGCTCACGCAGCGCAAGGATAGCCTTTTTGCCGATCTTTGCCATAGACTGCGCCAGTCCGACAGATACGGTTGTCTTGCCCTCGCCCGCAGGTGTGGGATTGATCGCGGTGACAAGTATCAGCTTTCCGTCGGGCTTGTCCGCAAGCTTTGCAAACAGCTCCTCCGAAAGCTTTGCCTTGTAGTGGCCGTAGGGCTCGATATCATCGTCCGCGATACCAAGCTCATGAGCGATGTCGTAGATCTTCTTCATTTTCGCCTGCTTGGCGATCTCGATGTCTGTAAGCATTTGGCAGCTCTCCTTTTTATTATATTAAGTTATAATTGAGACCATCCGTTGTGACAGCATATCATCTGAGAAATCCCGTCAGCGTATCGCTGGGCGAGGCACCGCGCACGAGCACTCTGCCAAGTCCCGAAAGATATGCCTGCCGTCCCGCCTCGACAGCCTTTTTGAATGCCTCCGCCATCATCGGCAGATCGCCCGCCGTAGCAAGCGCCGTGTTGGACATGACCGCCGCGGCACCCATCTCCATAGCCTCGCAGGCCTGCGACGGACGGCCTATGCCCGCATCGACTATGATCGGCAGGTCTATCTCGTCTATCAGTATCTGTATGAAATCCCGCGTCGCAAGCCCCTTGTTAGAGCCTATCGGCGAAGCAAGCGGCATAACTGCCGCAGCACCCGCATTGACAAGGTCTCGCGCCGTATTCAGGTCGGGATACATATACGGCATCACCACAAAGCCCTCCTTGGCAAGTATCTCCGTGGCGCGGATCGTCTCCTGATTATCGGGCAGCAGATACTTTGTATCTCTCATTATCTCGATCTTCACAAAGTCACCGCAGCCGAGCTCTCTTGCAAGTCTGGCTATCCGCACAGCCTCATCTGCGTTCCTTGCGCCCGAGGTGTTCGGCAGCAGCGTCACTCCCTTGGGTATGAAGTCGAGTATATTCTCGTGCTCCTTGGTATTGGCGCGGCGCACCGCGCAGGTGATTATCTCCGCACCCGCGTACCTGACCGCAGCCTCTATCAGCGAGAGCGAGTATTTGCCCGACCCGAGTATGAAGCGCGAGCCGAATTCCCGTCCCGCAATAACAAGCTTATCGTTTTCCATCTTAGCATCTTCCCTTCATATCTGCCCGCGCCTACACCCTGTAGACCCCGAGCTGTTTTCCGCCTTTATATGCCACACGCGGCACCCTTGCGCTTATCCCGCAGGTTATCTCGTAGCCGATCGTCCCCGCAAGGGCTGCAACATCGTCCGCCGTTATCCGCTCGCTGCCGTCTGTACCTATCAGCGTAACGGTATCCTGCGGGGCAGCCTCGGGTATATCGGTAACATCTATCATAAACTGATCCATGCACACCCGCCCGACTATCCTTGCGCGTTTTCCGTGCAGCAGCACCTCGCCCTTGTTAGAGAGCGCCCTCGGCCAGCCGTCGGCATAGCCGCAGGTAACGGTCGCCACCCTCATCTCGCGGTCTGCGGTAAAGGTCCTTCCGTAGCTTATGCTCTCGCCCGCATACACGGTCTTCACCTGCGAAACGGTAGAGCGCAGCTCCATAACGGGCTCGGGCTCAAACGGCAGCGGCACGGCGGGGTCGGGATACAGCCCGTACATAACGATGCCGAGCCTTGCCAGCGTCGAGCGGCTGTCGGGCGAATAGATGCCGCCCGCAGAGTTCAGGCAATGGCACTGTGCAAGCGCCACCCCCAGCTTTTCCGCCTCAGCCCTCACCGCGAAGAACTTCTCGGTCTGTGCGGCGGTATAAGCCTTATCGTCATCGCTGTCACTGTCTGCCGCGGCATAGTGGGTGAATATCCCGTCGAGGATTATATCGTCAAGGTCATAGATCTCATAGAGCTCTCCCGCGATCTGCTCGGGAGTTCCCCTCAGACCTATGCGGGTCATTCCCGTATCCACGGCGGCATGGCATCTCAGCGGTCTTCCGCCGCCTGCCAGCACGGAATTGAGCTTTTCGGCATATCCCGTATCGGTGATCGTCTGTATGATATTATGCTCTGCCAGCTCCGCCACTGCCTCGGGCGGGGTATAGCCGAGGATAAGTATTTCTCCGCTTATCCCCATATTCCTGAGCCTCAGCGCCTCATCCGCATTTGAAACGGCGAACCATTTTACTCCCAGCTCCTTTTCAAGGAACGGGCAGATCGCCAGATCGGCATGGCCGTAGCACGATGCCTTAACGACGCACATCAGCTTTGTTTCGCCCTGTAATTTAGCGCAGTAATTCCCGACATTCACAGCAAGCCTGTCGAGGTGTATCTCCGCCCAGGTACGCTTCAGATAATCCATAGTCATTTCCTCTTCCGAACCCCACACGGGGGCTTATTATCGTTACACTATATTATAACACATTCCCCGCTCAAATGCAACCCCCGCCGCAGCCCTAGCGCGGGCGGCGCAATTCCCTCGCCGACAACGGAGAGCGAACCGATCCCTTGTTCTGGCTCGGGGCGTACTGCCTACAAATATTTTACACTAAGCGCAGTCGCAGCGGCGAGCCGAACAGCGCACCGTGCTTTTCATCAGAAACGCCATAGCATCCCTGACTTGTATCAGAAATGCTATGGCGAATTGCGTATTGCGTATTGCGTGTTTTTCCCGTATTTGCGTTTTCTCCTGCCGAATGCCCGAGCGGCTGTCAGCAAACAGGAACTATCCAGCCGAAGGTATCTTCGATCTTGCCCCACTGGATACCTGTCATCGTATCATACAGCATCTGGGAAATAGGTCCGATCTCGTTGTTGTTGATCGTCATGATCTTGTCGCCCCACTTGAGATGGCCTACAGGAGATATAACAGCAGCCGTGCCCGTGCCGAACACCTCGTCGAGCTTGCCCGCATCGTAAGCATCCGCTACCTCCTGTATCGTGATGCGCCTCTCGGAAACCTTCAAGCCCTTTGCCTTGCAGACCTCAAGCGCCGACTTCCTCGTGATACCCGGCAGTACAGAGCCCTGCAGCTCGGGAGTGATGACCTCGCCGTCGATAACGAAGAAGATGTTCATTGAACCTACCTCCTCGATATACTTTCTCTCAACGCCGTCCAGCCACAGCACCTGCTCGTAATCCTGCTCGTGAGCCTCCTCCTGACCCTTCAGGGAGATGGCGTAGTTCGCAGCGGTCTTTGCAAAGCCCGTGCCTCCGCGTACTGCTCTTACATAGTTGTTCTCAACATAGATCTTGACGGGATTGAGCCCTGTTGAATAGTAAGCGCCCGACGGAGAAAGAATGATAAGGAACAGATAGTGGTCTGCGGGACGAACGCCGACAAACGGGTCGGTCGCAAAAATGAACGGACGGATATAGAGTGCGGCACCGTCGGTGTGAGGCACCCAGTCCTTCTCGATCTCGACCAGCTTCTTTGTGGCCTCGATCATGAATTCCTCGTCTATTTCGGGGATCACCATTCTCCTTGCAGAGTTGTTCAGTCTCTTGTAGTTCTCGTCGGGTCTGAACAGCTGGATATGACCGTCTGCGCGTCTGTAGGCTTTAAGACCCTCGAAGATCTCCTGCCCGTAGTGCAGGCACATTGCTGCGGGCGAAAGCGAGATGTCGCCGTAAGGAATGATGCGAGCGTCGTGCCAGCCCTTTCCCGTGTCATAGTTCATAGCAAACATATGATCTGTGAAGATGTGGCCGAAGCCCAGCTTGGTCTCGTCCTGCGGCTTTTCCTTGGGAGCCTTGGTAAGCTCAACTCTGATGTCCATAGTATTGAACCTTCTTTCATAATAATGATCGTGAATATTATAACACACTTTCCTGCATTTTTCAAGGGGCAAAGGGTATTTTTATCAGCTTTTTTGAAATATCATACAAGGAGCCGCCCCAAATCGGTCTGTGACTGCCGCCGATCAGGGCTCCGCCGTGCCCAAAGTCACGCTCCGCCG
>CAMOFU010000119.1 GCA_946613705.1 uncultured Clostridia bacterium | reverse complement strand
TCTCCACGTCCCAGCCCGAGAGGAACTTTTGCAGCTCGGAGTAGTCCTTCATCGTGACCTTGCCGTCGGCGTTCACGTCGCCGAGGATAACATCGTCCTCAACAGGTGTCTCAACGCCCTCTTCATCGACGGTCATTTCGGGTCTGCTGTTTTCTCCTATAACGAAAAGCTCGGGCTGCTCGGCAGTCTGCTCCGTGCTCTGAGTGTAGCTGAACTGCTTGTCGGGTACAAGAGCCACATTTCGGCAGACCTTTACGGAATACGTCTCAGTCTGATCGTCAAATTCCTCGATGAAGAAGTCCATAGTGCCCTCATCGTAAGCGGTGAGGTTTATCGTGTACTCCTGATCGTCGGGCAGAACAAAGTGCTTCTGATCCTCGTAGATATAGAACGGTATCGTTGTCTCGTTTTCAACTATCTCGTTGTTTACTGTCTTTGCAACAGTCTTTCCGCCGCAGGTGATCTCAACATCCACAGGGCAGTAAACTCCGCCCGTTCTGTATTTCTTGCGGCAGCTCACCTCATTCTTCTGCAGCGACTTGATGTAGTTTTCTATAAGGTGGTTCTCTGCGATATTTGTGAACTGCTTGAAAAAGCTGTTGTAATAGTAGTTGAATGCAAAGGTGTCCATATGACCGAATTTGCCGATCATTGTGCCGACGTTGCCGATAGGGTCATGGAGCGAGAGCAGCAGTCCGCCGAGCGAATACGGTCCGAATGAATCATAGAAATTATAAACGTTGTGGATATTGCTGTATTTGCTTGTATCCACCGTTGCCGACTTGATGCTGTCGATAGCACCGAAGGTGTAGCAATAGATATCGTCCTTGGTAAGGCTCATCATATCGTTTGAGGAGCCGGTCAAGTTCTGGTCGAAGTATGCAGCCAGCAGATTTGCGCAGGCACCGCCGAGGCTGTGTCCCGTTATGATGAGCTTTGTTTTCTTGTTAAGGTATTTCGGGTAATCCTCATAGAATTTCTTGATGTTATTGATGACCACGTTGTAGAACTCATAGGCATTGTCATAGACCTCTCTGCCGCCGAATTCGCTGCGGGAGTTGTGGTGTGTGAAGAAATCGCCGAGAAACTCGCTCGTCACTGTCGAGCCGCGGCAGGTTATCATCATAACAACGGTATCGTCATCATACAGCTTTGCACCTACGGCGTTGCAGTAGGAGTCCCCTGAATACCCGATAGTGTAGTCTCTGAAACCGAGCTTTTTATAGTATTTATAAAAATCGGTCAGATCGGAGTAGCCTATATACTGGCAAGCCCATGCAAGATCTATCGCAAGGTCGTTGTTATATGAGCTGCTGTTTGTTCCGAAGATGTACTTGTCGAAATCATCAGCCTCGGAATCGCCCATAAGCTCAAAGGGCAGCTCGTTTTTTACACAGTAGTCGTATCCTGCGGAATACTTGTAGACCTTGATCTTTGTTCCCGTCTGCATCGTGTTGTTGTTGCCGTCGCTTGAAAAGCCGAATGCATTACCTCTTATGTCCTCAACACTCTTTGGGACAGTCAGCTCATTCAGCGGGCAGCCGTAAAATGCATCGTACCCAATAAATGTGACGGACGAGGGGATATTTATAGAGGTGAGCTTGGAACAGCCATCAAAAGCGCAATCATAGATACCTGTCACCGTTTCGGGGATCGTGATCTCGGAAAGTCTTTGACATCCATTAAATGTAAATTGACTTATGTATTTCAGATTCTGAGAAAGATCGACCGACTTCAGCCTGTCACATCCGCAAAAAGCGTATCCACCTATGGAGGTCACGGTGTTCGGGAGAACTACGCTCGTAAGACTGTCGCAGTATTCAAAGGCTTCGCTTCCTATTGAGTTCAGTCCGTTGTTGAAGCTGATGACCTCCATTGCAGAACAGCTTTTGAAAGCAAAATCTCCGATAGAATTTACACTTGCGGGGATAACCACGATATCGAGCATCTCGCAGCCGTCAAAACAGCCTTTGGGAACAGCGGTGAGGTTTTCCGAAAGCTTGAGCGCTTCAAGAGAGGTGCAGTCGCTGAAAGCAAAAGTGCCGAGGGTCGTAACGCTGTCGGGCAGGCTCACCGAGCCAAGGCTTGTACAATTGAAAAAAGCATCATCGTCTATCTCCTCCGTCTCATCGGGGAATTCGATCTCGGGAAGAGAGACGCAATAGGCAAATGCATAACTCTCTATGTACAGCAGATCGGCGGGGAGCTTGACGCTTGAAAGGTTATCGCAGTGGTAAAAAGCATACTCACAGATCATATCCACGGTATCGGGGATAGTAACGCTCACAAGGGCATCGTTGTTACGGAACGCTTCTGCTCCGATAGCAGTGACCTTGCGGCCGTCGATCGTCTTGGGGATAGTGACGTTTTTGTCACTGCCCGTATACTTGGTGATAGTGATGCGCGAGGACGAGAGACGCTTGAACTCAAAATCCCCGCTGACCTCTGTTTCTGCCTCGGCGCTTGCCCCTATCACTATCGGAGAGAACGAGCCGCTCTCGCCGAGGGGAACGGCAGCCGTTCCGAACACGATAGCTGCGGCTGCTGCCAAAGCAAGTAATTTGTTTTTCATGGTAGAACCTCCTTTGAAAAAATATCCTACGATTGAATTATAGCACAACAGTTTACAGTTGTCAATAACTATCACAGCTCACACGATAATACTCTTGCGGACCTCATCGAGCGTGTCGATGAACAGCTTCTCGGTCTGCGACAGGCGGTAGTTGGACTGATAGATCAGCAGGTCGCGGTTGCGCTTGACAAGGTCGGCGCAGGGCTTCTGCACAAGGTTATACCGCCGCAGCACCTCACGCGGCAGGGGAGACACCCACATATAGGAATTGGGCACGGTGCAGAGAATGTCGAACTGGCTGCCGCGCTCGTAAACGAAGATATGCCTGCGGCTGCTGCCGAGCTGTGCGTCCCGCCGCAGAAAGGTCTGCGAGATGTTCGGCACGATGTTGTCGCCGTGCAGTATCTCGATATAGTCGTCGAGCACGCTGCTGCGTATCTCAACAGCGCGTGCGAGCGGGCTTTTGGCGCTCATCAGCAGCACATAGTCATAGGTCCAGACCTCGCGCGCCTTCAGCCCCTTCTCCTCGACCGCCGAAAGAAAGAACGCCTCGTAGTTTATCGGGTAGCGGATTATCCCGAGGTCGTATTCGCAGTCGGCAACAAGGTCTATCGCAGACATCGAGTTGGTCTCCTTGAACTTGATGTTCATTTTCTCAACGGCATTCACCTCGTTCAAAAACAGCGTGAATGCGTGGGAGATATAGCTTGCCCTCGGCAGCAGCAGCGAGAATTCCAGCCCCGAGCTTTCGTCCTCGCGCGAGAGCTTTTCCATTTTCTCTACCTGCGAGAGTATCGCCTTTGCGTGCAGCAGCAGCTCCTTGCCCTTCTCGGTGGGTATCACTCCCTTTGCCGAGCGGCGGAATATCGGCACGCCGAACTCCCGCTCCAGCTCCTTGATAGCCTTCGAGAGATTCGGCTGCCCCATATACAGCGCCGCCGCCGCCTTGGTTATCGAGCCGTGCCGCTCGACCTCGACCATGTATCTCAGGTGTGTCAGGTTCATCTTTATCCTCCATATCTATAATCATATATTTGTATATTGATTATAGCATGATTTGCCCGCCTTGTCAATCGTACCACAGCCGCAGCGGCGGGGCTGTGTATCACGGATAATTAATAACTATTTGACTGTTTGTAATGATGAGGTAACAATCAGGGTGTATAATTATAGTATGTATCATATTTTCGAGGAGGATAGCTCAATGGAAAGGGAAATAATGGTCAGAGCCGAGGGGCTGGTCAAGACGTTCCGTTCGGGTGACGGGAGCATCTCGGCGGTCGATAATGTATCTCTGGAGATATACCGCGGGGAGTTCGTTGCTGTCACGGGCGAGAGCGGCAGCGGAAAGAGCACGCTGCTCAATCTGCTGGGCGGGCTCGATAAGCCCGAAAGCGGCAGCATCACTGTTGACGGCAGGGAGATCACCAAGCTCAAGGACAGTCAGCTGGCTGTATATCGCCGCAGGTATTCGGGCTTTGTGTTCCAGTTCTATAATCTGATACCCGTGCTGAACGTGGAGGAAAACATCGCACTGCCGCTGAACCTCGACGGTCACGAGGCAGATAAAAAGCGCGTTGATGAGCTGCTCAGGCTGCTCGGGCTCACCGAGCGGCGGTATCACTTTGCCTCACAGCTTTCGGGCGGGCAGCAGCAGCGGGCGGCGATCGGCAGAGCACTGATCGCGCAGCCGCCGTGTATCTTTGCTGACGAGCCGACGGGAAATCTTGACAGTGCAAACAGCCGCGAGATAGTAGAGCTGTTCAGAAAGCTTGTCGATGAATACGGCACAACGATAGTACTTGTAACACACGATGCCAACGTAGCAGCCGAAGCCGACCGCATCATCACCATGCGGGACGGCAAGATCGTGGACGAGAAGGTGAGGGAAGCATGACGGCGCTTATAACGATCGTTCTCCGCTGGATGCGCCGTGACAAAAAGCGCACGCTGCTTTCCTTTTTTTCGGTGCTGGTGGCTATGTACATGATGTGCTTTCTCGGGGTGTATTTCAGCTCGGCAGTGTCGATGCTTCGCTCGCAGGAGGGCTATGAGCACGGGCGTGCTCATGCGCGGATAGGTGCTGTCTCGCTCGAACAGGCAGAGCAGGCATCGAAGAGCAGCTCGGTGTCCGAGAGCGCTTACAGTACCGTGCAGACGGGAGTGTTCTTTCAGGATTATATTGATGAGTACATCGGGGACGGGAAGACCTCGGGTGACGCTCTGTTCCCGAGACTGCTGATAAACGGCAGAGACACCGCCGAGGTGCATGATACGGTATATGAAGGCGAGCTGATCTCGGGCGATATCCTTTCGCTGGGCGGCACGGGTCAGACGGTACTGCACGGACGGCTCCCCGAAAAGGACGGCGAGATCGCGGTATCGGACGGCATTGCCGACATCTACGGTGTGAATGTCGGCTCATCGCTCACTCTGCGTTATGAGGTCAGCCGCGGCAGGGTGGAATACTATGCGCAGCAGCTGGAGCCGACGGGGGAGACAGATGTTTACGGCGACCCGATATATCCCGTCACCGATATTCCGCCCGACCGCGAGTTCACCGAGGACAAGAGCGGACTGTTCGGCAGGATGCTGGAGGAATGCATCAATGCCTACAGGCTGAATGATATGATGCACGAGCTGCTCTACGGGGAATATACCTTTGAAGAGCTTGACGGGCAGGGCGGCACAAAGACAGTATACAGCGTCCGCGGCAGCATCGGTGACGGTGAGCCTGTGAGCGTGCTGGAGAAGACCTTTCAGGTCGTCGGGCGGTCGAACGGTATGAATGATCTCACATTCAGTGCGGGCGATGACTGGGCAAGGCAGCTTTTCCACGGCGAAGCAGACTGCTTTGTACGCATAAGCGAGGGGCAGGATATCGAGACCGAGGTGCAGCAGATCTGTGAGACTATCGGGGTCGAGCCGACAGAGCAGCAGCCCGACGGCTCGGTGACAGAGCACATCTTTATGCACAGCGATCTGATCCTGCTCGAGGGACGTGATTTCGGGCTGTCTCAGAGCGCGGTCATGCTGATGATCGCAGGTGTGATACTCACCGCAGTGTTTATCTTCTTTGCGCGCCTGATCGTAAACAATGCTTTTGAGCTTTCATCGGCATACCGCGCACAGCAGTATGCTGCGCTCAAAACGGTCGGCACCTCAAACAAGCAGATATTCCTGATGATAATGACCGAGTGCCTGATCTATATCATCACCGCCCTGCCGATAGCCATAGCGCTCGCAATGGTGACGGGCAAGGCTGTGATGTCCAAAATTATGGACATAAAAATTTTTGACGTGCTCTACGGCGAGGGCATGACCGAGAAGTTTTTCAGCCTTGAAATGATCCCGCTGATAATGGTCATAATAATCGCGGCGGCGATGTTCTCCGTGCTGATGTCGGGCTACGCCTGCGCGATAAGGATAAACAGGCTCTCGCCCATGGAGGCTTTCAAGGGCATAAAGAGCAAGACCCGCGCCCGCAGAAGCAGCTGGTTCACACGCAGGCATTTCGGCTTTGCGGCGGGCTATGCTGCACGCAACGGTGCAAGGCGCAAGATGCACGGTGTGATAACACTGCTGGCAGCGGTCATGAGCGGTGTGCTGATGATAACGCTTGCGGCATTTGTAGACGGCCTGGATAAAATGGCAGAGCTGGAATACAGCAAGGAATCCGACTTCGATCTCTACCTGACGGGTGCCGACCCCGATGCACAGCAGACATATGAGCAGCTTGTCGGAACGGATATGTTCGATCGGATACAGCCTGTTGTCGATCGGATCGTGTCTACCCGCGGCACAGTGGCAAGCGAGCGGCTGCTCTCGTCTCTCACAGACGAGTTCAGGGAGGTCTATGTAAATAAGCTCGATCCGCTCGGTTCGGTCGAGTTTGTTGTGAAGGCAGTAACGAGGGAGCAGTTTGAGAAGCTGACGGCAGATATCAGCTATGATGAATTCCTTGCCTCGGACGGTATGCTGCTCTCGCGCTATACTGCCGAGATCGCTGCAGACGGTGCTGCTGCCGAACGATCCGACTACCGTAAGCTGATGCCGTTCAAGGACGGTCTGACCGAGATCACTGTACCCGCTGACGATACTCCCGCTTCACCGACGGTCACGCTGCCTGTTGCGGGGTCCTATACCGCCTCGGAGGATCCTGACCTTGAAGGCATACTTATGGCTATTATCCCGATAGAGCGCTCTGCCGACTTCTTTGCCCCGATAGACGAAGTGTTCGGCACAAAGACGGTGGACTATTTCCTGCTCTATGCCAAGCAGGGCATTGAGGAGAAGGCACAGAGCAGCCTGCAGGAGAATTACACCGATGTGGTGAGCAACATCACCTATTCGATAACCAACAAGCGCACTGCCGAGGCGATAAGGGTGGCGGGGCTGTCGCTGGCAGCTGTCATCTTCATCGCTGCGATGATAAACGTTGTCTCTACCTCGGCAGCGGGCATAGTCAACCGCCGACGTGAGCTTTCGATGCTCCGCGCCTGCGGTATGTCGATGCGGCAGGTAACGGCATCTCTTGTGATAGAAGCCTTTTCGTATGCGGCAGTCACGGCGGGCATCAGCGCTGTCGCGGGAGTGCTGCTGACGAAGTTTTTCGTCAACGGAATACTGCCATATGAAGCGAGCTTCCAGCCGATACCCGTGCTTATAGTTTTCTTCACGGTGTTCGCACTGATGCTCCTGTCATACCTCCCCACGCTGATAGGAATGTACCGCTCGCCCGTATCCTCCGAGATGCTCAGAAGCGAATAGACCGAAACGGTCATGATCTTAATAAAAACAGCCATTCAC
>CAMOFU010000118.1 GCA_946613705.1 uncultured Clostridia bacterium | reverse complement strand
TATTTGTTTAGAGCAGCGCTCAGTACAGCTTCTTGACCCACATCGAGGGGCTCACGAGCATGATGAGCGGCAGACATTCCAGTCGCCCGAGGAGCATATCCACGCTCAGCACGGTTTTTGAAAGGTCGGAGAGCGGATAATAATTCATCATGGGTCCCACCCTGCTGATGCCCGGACCGATGTTGTTGAGACAGGCGGTAACGGACGAGAAATTCGTTGCAAAGTCAAAGTTGTTGAACGAGATGATAAGCAGCGATGCAAAGAAAATAAAGATGTAGATTATCAGGTAGCAGCTCACGCTGTGTACCGTTTCTATATCTATCGCTCGGTCGTCCGATTTCACGATGTTCACGGCCTTCGGGTGCATAGCCTTTCTCAGATTGCGCTTTGCCGTCTTGAACAGTATGATCACACGGGAGACTTTGAATCCGCCGCCCGTTGAACCTGCGCAGGCACCAATGAACATCAGCACTATCAGTATCGTCTTTGAAAGCTCGGGCCATCGGTCAAAATCGGCGGTCGCATAGCCTGTAGAGGTCATGATCGAGCCGACCTGAAATGATGCATACCGCAGCGCCTTCGAGAAGCTGTGATATATGCCGTAGCTCATCGTATTGTAGATTATCAGCGAGATCGAGGCGATGATGGTACCGAGATATACCTTCAGCTCGGTATTCTTGTATATGCCCACGAACTTGCGCATTATCAGGAAATAGTATATGTTGAAGTTCACTCCGAAGAGTATCATGAACACAGTGACTACGCCCTCTAAGTATGCCGATTGATAGAAGCCCACGCCCGCGTTCTTCACATTGAAGCCGCCTGTGCCCGCAGTGCCCATAGCGTGACAGCAGCTGTCAAAGAGCGGCATACCGCCGATGAGCAGGAAGATCACCATTATAACAGTCAGCGCGGCATAGATCACATAGAGTATCATCGCCGAGGAACGTCCCTTGGGCACGAGCTTTTCAACTGTCGGCCCCGGGCACTCTGCGCGCATCAGCTGCAAAGAGGAGCTTTTCTTGTCGGAGGGTATCAGTGCGACGAACAGCACCAGAACTCCCATACCGCCTACCCAGTGAGTCAGGCAGCGCCAGAACATCATGCCCTGCGAAAGCGCCTCTACATCACCGAGTATCGACGCGCCCGTTGTCGTAAAGCCCGAGATACTCTCGAAGATAGCATCAATAAAATGCGGTATTTCACCGCTGACATAATACGGCAGCGCTCCGAAGAACGAGAGGAATATCCAGCCCAGCGCCGCAACAGCTATGCCGTCGCGCGAGGTAAGGCTCTTGTCGCGGGCGGGCTTTACGAAAAACAGAAGTGCCGCATTGATCGCTGCGGTAAAGAGTATCACATACAGGAACACACGCATCGTGCGGTATTCATGGTAGTAGACGGTAACGAGCAGCGGCAGCAGCATCAGAGCTGCCTCGATCAGACCGATCTTGGAAAGTGTGTTAAGTACAAGTTTTTTATTCACGGCGCCACCTACTCAAGAATATCCTTCAGCTCGGAGAAGCGGTGCTCCTTCGTGACGATTATTACCGAGTCCCCGGGGTCGATCCTGTCGTCGCCGTTCGGTATGAGCACCTGCCGTTTGCGGATTATAGCGCATATCAGCATATTCTTTTTCAGCCTGAGCTCGCGCAGCGGTGTGCCTGTGATGCCCTGTATCTTTTCGTTCACATTGAACTCGATCGCCTCGACGCGGTTGCGGATTATGTTATAGAGCGATTCTATACTGCTCTCTCTCGAAGCGTTTTCCAGCGAGCGCACATACGAAAGTATCATGCCGTTTGCAAGCTGCTTGGGCGAGATAAGTGTTTCAAGTCCGAGCATCGAAGCCATCTCGCAGTAGCTGCTGCGGCTGACCTTGGTAACGACCTTCGCCTTGGTGTTGTGCTGAACAAAGAGCGACATGATTATGTTCTCCTCATCCATACTTGAAAGCGCCACAAAGGCATCAACATCGTTTATGCCCTCGTCCCTCAGCAGCTCCTGATCTGTTCCGTCACCGTGTATGATGACCGCCTTCGGCAGCATATCGCAGAGCTTTGTGCAGCGGTCATAATCCTTTTCGATGACCTTGACCCTCATGCCCAGTCCGCAGAGCTGTTCGGCAAGATAAAAGCCTATCTTACCGCCGCCGACGATCATTACGTTCTTGACCTTGATCTTGATAGAACCGTTCTGCTTGAAGAAGCGTTCCAGATCGTTATGCGAGGCAGCGACATTGATCCTGTCACCGGCCTTCAGCACAAAGTCGCCCGAGGGGATATAGATCTCCTGATCTCGCTGCACTGCACAGATGAGAAACTGCAGCTTCAGCTTTTTGTAGATCTCTGCCAGCGACAGACCCACCAGCGGCGATTCTTCGGGCAGACGGTTCTCAACGACCTCGACCCTGCCCTTGCCGAAGACCTCTACCTTCGCGGCGGCAGGGAAGATAAGCACCCTTGCGATCTCGCCCGCTGCGGCAAGCTCGGGATTGATGACCATGGCCAGCCCGAGGTCGTTCTTGATAAGGTCGATCTGATTATAGTATTCGGGGTTGCGCACTCTGCTGATCGAGCGTTCTATGCCGAGCTTCCTTGCAACGATGCAGCAAAGCATATTCAGCTCGTCGTGAGCTGTGGTGGCTATCAGCAGATCAGCCTTCTTTATGCCTGCATCAAGCTGAGTCTGAACGGTCGCACCGTTTCCTTCGATGCACATAAGGTCCTGAGAATTGAGCATTTTCTGAATAGCCGCAGGGTTGTTGTCGATAACCGTGACGTTGTGTCCCTCCTGCACCAGCTGCGAGGAGAGAGTTTCGCCAAGCTTGCCTGCGCCGATCACTACAAAATTCATTTCTATATCAGCTTTCTATGTTCGGGATTTACGTTTGATAAACGTCAAATTTAGACGCACAGTCCGATACATAATAACAATTATATCACTTTTTTTTGTGATTGTCAACAACGCAGAGGGGGTGTTAATAAAATGTTCAGTTGACAAACCTGCATCTTTGTACTATTATATAAGAGGTGCGGTCAGCGAAGGGGCGGCTGTGCCGAATACTCACTCGGAGCTGAAAGTATGTTTATAATCAACTTTTTTACTATCCTCATCGGCAAGATACTGTCGGGGCTGCTGCATCTGCTCGGAAAGAACGCAGGCAATCTTCCGGGGCTGGTGCTTTGCACCATGAGGAAGAATGCGCTGAAGGCCTTCAAGATCGACTGCCCGATAATCGCAGTGACGGGAACCAACGGCAAGACCTCGGTAACAAATTTCATAGCAGAGCTGTTCCGTCAGACGGGGGCGAACATCATCACCAACCCCGAGGGCAACAACCTTGACACGGGCATAACCTCGCTGCTGCTGAACCACTGCACGATGACGGGCAAGGTCAGGGCGGATTATCTTATACTTGAAACGGACGAGTCTCATGTGCCCGTGGTCTACAGCAAGCTGAAGCTCGAGACGCTTGTGGTGCTCAATTTCTTCCGTGACCAGCTTGACCGCAACGGCGAGGTCGAGACGCTTATCCTCAAGGTGAACGGCTTCTGCAAGACGTTCGGGGGCAACCTTATCTTAAACGGCGATGACCCCAATGTTGCAAGGCTCGGTCTTGCCAATCCCAAGAACAAGAATGTAAAGTATTTCAGCGTTGACAAATACAGGTATGCCACCGACACGCTGTACGAAGCGGGTGAGGGAAGGTTCTGTCCGCAGTGCGGCACGGCGCTTGTCTATGACTATTATCAGTATTCCCACATCGGGCGCTTTGCCTGCCCCAAGTGCGGCTACGGAAAGATCACGCCGTATGTGAAGCTCACGGATATAGACCTTGCCAGACCGTCGTTCAGAGCCGAGGGCGAGGAGTATGTGACTGCGGGGAGCACGATATATTATATGTATAATCTCAGCGCAGTATACGCTGCCGCAAAGCTTTACGGCATCGACAAAAAGACGGTACACAAGGTGTTTGAGAGCTTTGAGGTGAACAACGGCAGAATGGAGCGGTTCGAGTACAGGGGCTCGGAGCTGACGCTCAATCTTGCGAAGAACCCCGTAGGCGCGAACATGACGGTGAGGATGATAAACGAGTGCGAGCAGGAAAAGGAGATGCTCTTCGTGCTCAATGACAATCTTGCGGACGGCTACGATGTTTCGTGGATATGGGATATCAATTTCAGCGTATTCAACAACGTCACCCGCGTCGTTACGAGCGGACGCAGGGCGTATGATATCGCGGTGCGGATAAAGTGCTCGGGCTACGATGAAGACAGGATCGTAGTAAAGCCCGACCTCGACGAAGCGGTGAAGGAGCTGTTCTCGACCACGGGCAGGAAATTCGCAGTAGCCAATTACACCGCGGTCCAGCCGACCCGTGCGGCGCTCAACAGGTTCATCAAGGGAGAGGGGGCAGCGAAATGACCTTGAAGATACTTCATATGTACCCCAATATGCTCGACCTCTACGGCGACAGCGGCAACATGGAACTGCTGCGCTACCGCCTGAGAAAGCGCGGCCACGATGCCGAGGTGACCGCCTATACGATGGGGGACGGCGCAAAGACCGATTTTGAGGCCTACGACCTGATCTATCTCGGCGGCGGAGCAGACTTCGAGCAGCAGCTGCTCGCGGACGATCTGCTGTCCTGCCGCGGCCGCATCGTGAATGCTTATAAGAGCGGTGTGTTCATGCTGATGATCTGCGGCGGGTATCAGCTGATGGGGCAGTATTACAAGGACTCAAACGGCAAGAAGATACCCGGGCTCGGGCTGTTCGATTACTACACGGTCGCCTCCACCAACAAGCGGGAGCGCTGTATAGGCAACATCGTGATCGAGACAGAGCTCGACGGTGAGAAATACAAGGTCATCGGCTTTGAAAACCACGGCGGAATGACCGACAATGTCAAGACACCGTTCGGGCGGGTGCTTTTCGGCAACGGGAACAGGTTCGGCTCGCAGACAGAGGGCTACACCGAAAAGAACGTTGTGGCGACCTATCTGCACGGACCGCTGCTCTCGAAGAACCCCAAGCTTGCGGATCATATCCTGAGCCGCTGCCTGTCCCGTCGGCAGGGCAGTGAGGTCAAGCTGCCCCCTCTGAACGATAAGCTCGAGGAGCAGTGCCGCAAGGTGATGTTCAGGCGCCTGCTCGAAAAGAAATGATGCAGCGCGTTTTTCAAGCAGATGCTTTATGCTGAAATACGATGATAAGACCCGATCGGATAGCGTGACCGATCGGGTCGTTTTGCGATCTGCTGTCCGAGCCCGTTATGCCCCCGACAGTTGCAGTCGGATAGCAATATTTGAACAGTCATGGCGATCAATTGTCAAAAAACGGATTGCAATTACAGCGGCACAGGTATATAATTAGGATATACAGTACTATTATTATATGAGGTGTATGATATGATAAGAAAACACAGCCTTTTGTCGGTAATGGCAGCCCTTGCACTTTCGGCTTCGATGCTCACCGCCTGCGGCAGCGGCGACAGCAGTACGTCAGCAGACAGCAGCATTGCTGCCGAGAGCAGTTCCGCAGAGCCGACAGCTTCGGCGGCGGAGGAAAGCAAAGCGGAGCAGCCCGCAGCTGCCGACCTTTCCCGCAGCGGTGAGATGCGCGGGCTCACTCCTGCCGAGCTGGTCTCCGAAATGACAGTGGGCTGGAATCTGGGCAATTCGCTCGACGCGAACAGCTCGCAGGGGCTCGATGCCGAGACCTCGTGGGGAAATCCCAAGACCACAAAGGAAATGATAGATGCCGTCAGCGCCAAGGGCTTCAATACGATAAGGATACCCGTGACATGGGGCGGCCATCTCGGGGCGGCTCCCGGGTATACTATCGACACAGCCTGGCTTGACAGAGTACAGGAGGTAGTCAACTATGCGATCGACGATGATATGTATGTTATCCTCGACTCGCACCACGAGGAGGACTGGCGTATCCCGGACAATGCCCATATAGAAGCGGTAAACGACGAGGTGTATAAGCTCTGGGTGCAGATAGCAGACCGTTTTAAGGATTACGGCGACAAGCTCGTGCTCGAGGGACTGAACGAGCCGCGCGTCAAGGACGGCAAGGACGAATGGAACGGCGGCACAGAGGAGGGCAGGCGCTGTCTCGACAGGCTGAATCAGACCTTTATAGATGCGGTGCGCTCGACAGGCGGGAACAACACCTCGCGTCTGCTGCTGGTGACCACCTTTGCATCCTCCTGTGTCAAGCGGACGATAAACGATGTGGCTATCCCCGAGGACAAGAACATAGCCTTCTCGATACACGCCTACACACCGTATGCCTTCACCTACAATGCCAATGCCGACTGGGAGCTGTTCACCTGGGACGGCTCGCACAACAGTGAGATCAACAGTATGTTCGGAGATCTGAAAAAGGCTTTCCTTGACAAGGGTATACCCGTTATAATCACAGAGTTCGGTGCGGTGAACAAGAACGGCAATGATGCCGAGATCGCCAAGTGGGTCACCCATTATCTCGAGACCGCCAAGAGCCTCGGCATACCCTGCGTGTGGTGGGATAACGGCTATTACTTCTCGGGCAATGAGCTGTTCGGCATATTCTACCGCGAGGGGTGCAGCTGGTATACCGATACTGTGACCGATGCGATAATGAGCGTATACAACAACGATAACAGCAGCAAGAGCAACTGAATACCGCGTACAATGATGCTTTCGGCTCGTTCAGAGCAGAGAGCATCATTTCGTTTGTATATCCTTTGTGTAAAATGTCGGTCTTAGTGTAAAATAATCGTAGGCAAATCATGACTTGAAAAATGAAAATGAAAAACATATAAGTCTGCACCATTATACGATCCGGAGCGCGGCAAAGCCTGCCTCCCGCACAAAACAGGGCGCGACGGCATTGCGTCTGACAGTGCAGCGGCGGGCGAAGGCGAAGGAATGCTTGCAGGCGGCTGGCGTCGGTGTGAGCGATGAGGTGTATGAAGCACTGGCAGCAACAGACGGCGTTGCATACTCGCCTGTAGCTATACTTGCCACACAGACGGTAAACGGTACAAATTACTGCATACTTGCATACGGCAGGAGTGTTACGGCTGTACCTTCGACCGATCTTTATGTGCTGACAGTATATGTAGGCACCGACGGCAGCTCGGCTATCTCGAACGCGGCGCTGCTTGATCTTCAGGCATATGTGACCAAGGATCGGGAGGAAGAGCCTGACTATACCGACAGCAGCGAGCCCGAGAACACCGATGAGAGCAGCTCGGAAAGCGCTTCCGACAGCAGTGAGCCCGACAGCACATCCGACAGCTCCTCGGAGAGCAGCACTGCATCATCGGCAGACAGCAGCAAGGCATCGGGTGCGGCAGGCACAGCAGGCAAGAACACAAACCCGAGCACAGGTACCGCAGCATTCGGAGTCGGCGCTCTTACACTTGCTGCGGGCGCAGTCACCGTTATCTCCAAGAGAAGAAAGTGATCTGCCGCAGAGA
>CAMOFU010000117.1 GCA_946613705.1 uncultured Clostridia bacterium | reverse complement strand
TTAAAGATCAAAGAACTGATATATACTGTTGTGTTATAACAGCTTAAAAATATTACAAAAGCGAGGGTGGTATGAATGGATCTTCTTGAAGTTCTTAAAACTGAAAGCTCTATAAACACAGATTCTGCCGAATGGCAGCGAGTTCTCAGACAGCTCCATGTTCAGATGGAGGTCGATGTTGAAAGCTTCGACTATTTCAAGTGCTACCCCTGCAAGTTTACTCTTAAAGCAAACCGCAACTCGGTCAAGATCTCCGAACGTCCGGGTTACTTTATCAGCGCAAGGCAGGGTATACTCGTCGTTTGTCCTTCGACCACTGATCTGCCTGTTACACTCTTTGTGGATAAGAAGCTTATCAGGGTAGTTACCTCTGAATCAAAGCTGCTCAAATCCGAGCTAAATGTCAAGACAAATGAAGATACCTACGCTTTCCGTTCCAACAAAAAAGGTATCGCGGATATTGAGAAAGAGGTAAACAAGATCAGGCTTGTCTGAGATTTTTTCTATCATGTGTTTATGGAAAACTCCCGTTGCTGTGACGGGAGTTTTGTTTTTGTTTTTGCTTTTGTTATTGTTATTGTTATTGTTTCCTGTCCTTATTGTGTATCGAAATGTGCATCCGCCTTATTTGTTGTACAAGAAATCGTACACTTACTTGTGATATCTCGTTCCCTTTCCTATCTGGAAGGCACGGTAGATCTGTTCTAAGAGCATTATCCGTGCGAGCTGGTGCGGAAAGGTCATTTCGGACATCGACAGCCGCATATCGGCGCGGCGCTTGACCTCGTCTGCGATACCGAATGAGGAGCCGATGATAAAATTTACGGTAGAGATGCCGTCAACGGAAAGCTGCATCAGCTTTTGGGAGAGTGCCTTGCTGGTGAGCTGCCTGCCCTCTATGCACATAGCGATATTGAATGCGCCCTTTGCCCCTATATACTGCTCCATTGCCTTCGCTTCGTCGGCGAGGGCTTTTTGTATCTCCTTCTCCGAGGGAGCATCGGGCAGACGGCTTTCGCTCAGCTCGATCACCTCGGCGCGGCAGTCGGCAGAAAGGCGCTTCAGGTACTCGGCAGCGGCATCGCGCCAATATGCCTCCTTCAGCCTGCCGACAGTTATCAGATTGATCCGTATCAAAAGATCACCGCCTTGGTGTAGTTTTCGGGTGATGCGATGTCGAGCCTGAAATCGTAATTCTCCTCGTATCCCGCAAGGCCTTCGAGCGCCGCCCTTCTGACCAGTGCGGGCAGATTGTTGTGCTGACTGATATGTCCGAGCACAAATCGGCGGGTACCGCTCTTTATCAGCAGGCGCAGCGTCTCGGCACAGTCGTTATTTGAGAGGTGCCCCACCTCGGAGCTGATGCGCTGTCTGAGCGGATAGGGATAGGGACCCGTGCGGAGCATTTCGGGGTCGTAGTTGGATTCGAGCAGCACCATATCGCAGCCGAGCAGTGACTCGCGGACAGTATCGGTAACGACACCGAGATCGGTGCAGGAGGCGGCTCGTTTGCCGTCGCCGTATTCAATGACAAAGCCGCAGGAGGCGGGACAGTCGTGGCTCGTTTCAAAATGCGAGATATGCATTCCCGCGATATCTGCGCCGCCGTTTTCAAGAGGGACAGTCCGCGCATTTTCGGGCAGCTTATCCTTGTCGGTCAGCTCACGCAGATTAGCCTCCTGCGCAAACACCGCGCACTTGAACTTATTTACGAACACGCGCAGCCCCGCAATATGATCCGAATGTGTATGTGTCACGAACACGGCGCGGACAGCCTCGGGCTCTATGCCGTTATACCGCAGCGCATCTGTGATACGCTTGCAGCTCACTCCCGCGTCGATCAGTATGCCCCCGCGCTCGTCACCGATATATGAACAGTTTCCGCTGCTCGATGAAAAGAGCGGATAAAATCTTGCCATCAGAATGACCTCTTTCTATAAAATGCGAACCTGATTTTGACTGTCATACATTATACCACACCCCGCCGCTCTTGTCAAATTGCATTGTTAATCATTTGTTAATCAAATATTCATTCTGTGTTTACGGAACTCCGCGATAATCTGTGTATATATAGATGAAATGCATTTAAGAGCCGTGCCGAGCTCGAAGGTACCTTCAAAGGCGGTGAAACAACTGAATGAACGATGAGAAAATATTGTCATTGCTGCGCTGCGGCAGCGAGGAAGGGCTTACCGCACTCATGAGCAAGTATTCCCGCCTCGTTAATAATATCGCAGCAGGAATGCTCAGTTCGGAGGAGGACAGAGAAGAAGTGACATCCGATACATTTTATAAGGTATGGGACAACCGCGCAGAGATAGATACGGAAAAGGGCAGCCTGAAAAACTATGTCTGCATGGTAGCACGCAGCTGTACGATCAATAAGCTGCGCACACTCAGCATAACCGAGCCGCTGCCCGATGATGAGCGAGACCTCGGGCTGGAGGTGGACTTCTCGACCGAATATGCAGCGGAGCACAACCGCAAGGTCATAGCCGCCTGCATAAGAGAGCTTCCCTCCCCCGACCGCGAGGTGTTCATCTATCGCTTTTACTACAGCATGACATTTTCTGAGATAGCAAAGCGATGCGGCATCACGGAAAAAAGAGTCGAGTACATACTTCACCGTTCAAAGCGCCGCCTGCGCGATGCACTTACAAAAGGAGGAATATTGCTATGAGATATATTGACGATATGATACGGAGTATTCCTCTTGAGGAGATGACAGGAGGTACCGATATGGATAACATCAGCAAAAATAACGAGAACGAGATAAAGGGCATCATACCCGATGAACAGCCCCGCGAAAGCAAGCCCGTGATAACGGTGAACAAAGCAGCAGACACCCCTGCCCCCGAGCCCGCAGTCGCTGCCAAGCCGATCGGAACGAAGCCTGCCCGCGTAAAGAGCAGGAGCATGGGCATTATCGCGGCGGCGGTCGCGGTAGTGGTAGGTGCGGGCGGCGTGCTTACCTATCTCGGTGCTTCAAAGGGAGTAGGCCCGATGGCGAGCGTATTCTCCGAGGAAGCATCGGACGGCGCGAATGCAGGAGTGCAGAATAAAAATGATGCATCCGACAGAGCAAAGACGCTGTTCATTACCCTGAGCGGCTGGATAGCTGACAAGATCTCGGACGGGAAGAACAGCGAGATAGTACCCGGGCAAGTGATCGTTGATTTTGCAGCGATCGCAGGCGGCGACAAGGATTACGAGCAGCAGCTGAGGAGCGACTCGGCACAGGGCGGAATGATGGCTTACTATGCAAGTGAGATACCGCAGGAGCTTTCCACCCTTCTTGCAGCAGAGGAACAGCTGCGCGGCGGCGAGATCGCCTATTATATCGATCCCGACACGCTCAAGCCGTTATGGGCACAATGGCGCAGTGACAGCGGCAGCGTAGTAGGGCAGTATCCCCGAACGACAGACGATGCCGTATTCGGAGAGTTCACAACAGACAGCATCACCACGCAGGATATCAGCGACACTATGAATGACGGATATTATAAGGACGATATCCTATCAAGCCGCAAATGGACAGAAAATATGTCGGCAAAGCTCGTTTACACGACGATCAACGGTGCTATTGCCGATCTGATCTCCGACGGCAGGATAAGCGAGGTCCCTATAGGTGCTTTCAGCTCGACGCTGGCAGAGCTCGGGGATAAGGACGATCTTATCAGCAAGGTGCTTTACACAGCCTGCGTGACAGATCAGGGATTGGATCCCAACAGCGAGGCAGCCTATTATATCGATCCGACCACATTAAAGCCCACCTGTGCTCAGTGGCGCGAGAGCAAGGACAGCCCCGTAGGGCAGTACCCGTACCCCGAGGGCGATCTCGAGTTCGGCAAGTTCTGCACCGATGTGCCCGAGGGTCAGGTCAGCGTTTTCTACGGCATCAACATCAAGGGACTGAGCAGCGTACAGGATTCACAAGGTATGGAGGCAGACACACTTTTAAAAGAGACTGCTGACACGCTTATCGCCGAGATGGAGAAAGCAGAAGCGGTAACACCCGACGAAAGCCTTCCCGAGCTGTACGGTCCCATGCCGTTCATCAGATTCTATGATGCGGCCTCGGGCAAGACCTACGATCTGCAAAGCAGCGACAGGCAGGACGCTGATGTCATCATCAACGGCAAATACTGCAACAGCGAATACTGCGCAAAATATCTCGATGATCTTATCGGCTCGTATTACGACGGCAGCTGGTCGGCTCACCTCTTCGGCTCTGAGGACAACTTCAACGGTCAGGAGGGAATGATACCCGACGACAGTCAGCTTGAAAAGGCAAGAAAATGGTACGAGGATTTCCTCGCGGCAGGTTATCAGCCCGCGGAGTTCGACCCGCAGGAGCAGGTAGATGCCGATGAGATGAAGAGCCTGATATTCACATATAACGATCAGACCGTGACGCTTGTGAACACCAAGTTCAGCGGCGCAAATATCCAGGTCAACGGCAGATACTATAATGTTGAGGACATCTCGGTGCTTGATATAGCCGCGTCCGAGCCGGCAGTTGAGGAACTTGAGATACAGACCGACAGCGGCACAGTGACCGACTATCTCGTTCCCGACGGTGACGGCATGGTCAGCAAGACGGATTGAGCATCATCTCAGATGAGCTGCCGCAGACGGTAAAGGACGCTGCAGGCGAATAAATGCAGTCACGGCAATGTAACACAATGCAAAAGCGGACGAATTGATCGTCCGCTTTTTTGTACTTTTGTATTCTTACAGACCGAGCTGTTCAATCCTCCCAGATCTCATTGCCCATTCGGGAGATATAGGCGGTGAGCTCGCTCGCCATTTCATACTGCTCGGGCAGGCGGGGGTGCCCGGGGGTAGCCTTGCCGCATCGGGTAAAGGTAAAGTGGCTCAGTCCCTCGAAGCCCTCTGCGCACAGCTCGCCGACTATCTCGTCAAGCGCCCTGTCCCATGTCGGGTCATGCATCAGCACGGTCAGCAGCAGGATAAACCGCGCCTTCGGGTAGTGAGAGCGCAGGTCGCGTATGATATCCTTGTAGCGCTCCTTCCACCTTCTGCGGTAATCGGGGTCGTTGATATCGGGGTCATCTCCCTGCTCGCGGTGCTGATCGTTCTGCCCCACGGCGAAGATGACAACATGAGGAACGTATTTCTGAAAATCCCACCCCGTATAGCCGCACTCCTCGGGGAAGTAGATCACCTTGTTATAGGCTGTCTCCATGCCGATAGTGTCCGGCGAATGATAATATCCCGTCTTGTCGAAGACCGCGATGCCGCCCTGTGCTATATTATTGATCTCGGCACCTAAATTGCGGGCGGTTATCATCGAATAGGAGTGGTAGGCATTGTCGTACACGCCCTCGGTATTATCGGGGTCGGGTGCGCCAACATTTTCCACCGCCTCGCAGACCGCACCTGCGGACACCGAGTCGCCGTAGCATTCTATCCTCCTGTCGGACACGGGGCGCGGCGGCAGCGCCTCTGTCTCTGCGCTCGTCTCAAAGCCGAAGAAGTCAAAATAATGGGTCGCGTCCTGCCGCTTGAACAGTGTCACCTCATGCTCCTTGTCCTCCAGTCCCGACACGAGGGGGAGGGTAAAGCGCTCGCGGTCGGTCTCAAAGGCGACCTTGCTCTCCCTGCCGTCTACCAGCAGTCCCAGCTCCATCTTATTGTAGAACCTGTGGTTGCAGATGACTGCGGCAAGCTCGGTGCCCGTGAAGCGCAGCGTTATCATCGAGCCTGCGTAAACGATCCTCGGTGCATCGGGGATAGTGCGGTCGATACGACCCATATAGCGTATGGACGGGTCGGCAGCGGGAATGAATTTTCTTGACATGGCAAATACCTCCGTTGATGATATATATAATATATACTCACAATTTTTGATTCAGAATCCTTTTTCTCTCAGCTCCGAAACGAGCCGAACATATACCTCACGCACATCGAAGCCGTCTATGTTCTCGCGGTTAAGGTCGATCATATCTCCGTGAGATATGCCGCGGGTACCGGCGGGCGTGTATTCCGTGAAGCTCTCGCCCCATTTCATTGAATCCACCGAAACGAGCCCGTCGTTATCGCCCTCGAAATGCCCCGCTAAAAGATAGGTAAGGTTCAGCGGGAACCTGCCCGAGCCCGCCTTGACACAGCGCGAACCGATGCTGCGGCAGAGCACTCCCCGAGCATCGGGGCATTCGGCATTGATGCGTTCGCAGGCGGCGGCAGTCAGGTCGGTCACGGCAGCAAGGAAATCGGGGGCAGGGTCGCCGAGTTTTTTCGCGGCGGCATTGTATGCGCCCGATACCTTTGCACGCAGACCGTCACCCGCCTTTGAGAGCAGGAAATCTGCAAACCTGCAGCCTCGGTGCGGGGTGTTGACTGTGGTAAGCGACGCGACGTATCTGTCGCAGCCGAGTCTCGAGATCGCCCAGCGGGAATCGAGCCCGCCCTTTGAGTGAGCGATGATGTTCACCTTTCCGCAGCCTGTCTCTGTAACGATCCTTTCGATAGTCTCTTTCAGCTCGGCAGCACTGTCTGCGACCGAGAGCGCCGAGGACTGCCTGCCGTAGAATACCGCCGCACCGTTTTTTTCAAGCTCCGCGGGTATGCGCCCCCAGTAGTTGAAATGCTCGAGATCGCGGAAGAACACACCGTGAACGAGCAGTATCGGATAGCGTGTTGCACAGATGCGTTCATCGGCACGGGCGGTGTTCATGAGCACCTTCTCAGTCTCGAACCTGTACTCGTTCCTTGCAAGCCTTATCAGCTTTATCAGCACGATAAGATCAACAACAGGTATCATTCCGCAGACCGCGCCGATCACCCGCCACTTTATCCCGAGCTGCACCGAAGAGGTGTAAATGCGTATGATCCCGTCCCAGAACACTGCGGCAAGCACGGCCGCCGCGATGCCCGCATTCAGCAGTATCGAGGCTGTGCCCCGCCCCATCGGTATCATAGCCGCAGTCACGCCCGCTGTCAGCACACCCGCAGCAAGGAATGCCTCCAGCAGCGTCACACCGTTTCTGATCTGACGATGCCGTCCGACCGCGAGCCTTTTCCCGCCGAATGGGCGGATAAGCGACACGGAAAGCAGTATCGCGGCGGGGATAAGTACAGCTGCATACACCTTGCCGAGAATTGAAAATGCGAACACGGCATTAGCCGTCAGAAATGCACAGATAGCTGTGATAAGCATGGCTTGACTCTCCTTGTTGAATGATGCCGCAGCTCATTAGTTTTATTTTATCATCTGTGCCTTTTTGTGTCAAGCGGCGCAAACGTTTTCGATTAAAAGATTGTTGCGGAACGGTTAAAATGCAGGGACAGCACTTGAAAAAAGTTGAGATATACTGTATAATATATACTGTTAAATTATGAATGAACGGCTTGAAAAAGTTGAATCGAAAGGAAGATCATTATGAAGAAACTACTGGCTATGACACTGGCACTCGTGCTTACCGCTGCGATGTTCGTCGGGTGCGGCAGCAGCGACAGCTCCACTGAAGGAGACAGCAA
>CAMOFU010000116.1 GCA_946613705.1 uncultured Clostridia bacterium | reverse complement strand
GGAATACCGTCAATTGTGATCTCTCCGCCGGTAACATCGTACAGCCGTGCGATAAGATTGATTATCGTTGATTTTCCTGCTCCCGTCTTGCCGACGATACCGAACATCTGCCCTGCCTCGACCTTCATACTGATGTTCTTTATTATAGGTCTGCCCGCCTCATATTCAAATGTGATGTGTTTCAGCTCAATATCTCCCCTGACACGATCAACTGATACAGGGTGTTCTGCTTCCTTTACAGTCGGCAGTGCATCTATTATCTCAAACATTCTCGATGCCGCGTCCATGCACCGTGCCCAGCGGTCACCTATCCAGGTGAAGAAATTGATAGGATCGTAAGCCATATCGGTATACGATAGCAGCGCGGAAAGAGCCCCGAACAGTATATACCCCTTGATGACGAGCACCGCACCGAGACAGAATGCAAGCTTGTTTATAACCCTGTAGAAAGTCCAGATCACGGGTATCGTATTTGCTATCCTGCTGTTGAGGTATGTGTTTATGCTGTATGCATCATCATTCTTCCGAGAATAACGCCGTATCTCGCGTTCCTCATTTGAGAAGGACTTGACGACTCTCTGCCCGTTCATAACATCTGAGAGCACAGAGTTGGCTGACCGCATCGCTATGTCGTATTTGCGGTAGAGCTTCCGCTGACTGCGGTAGAACCTATGCTGAACTATCTCTATCACTGTTATAGTAAGGATTATACCGATCGACAGAAACGGTGACAGTATCAGCATTATCACTGCGATACCGATGATCTTAACAACATTTGTCAGTCCGTAAGGGACGATATCGGTAAAGAACCAGTAGATATTATTGCTGTCTCTGTCCACACGGGACATCAATGAACCTGTCTGCTTGCTTGTGAAAAAATCGAGCGACAGCCGCTGCATAGAGGAAAAGATCTTTACTCTCAGTCTATGCGTGACCTCGGGTACGACCTTTGATGTAATGATACCCGAAACCACCCTCATTATAAGTGAACCGATATTCACTGCAAGCAGCATCAGTATTATCATAAATAGCTCGCCGTAATGCTTTCCGCCCTCGTTCAGCACCTCGTCATAGAACATCTGTGAGCCGAATATCGGGGTGATTACTGCAAAAACATTACTCAAGACTATCGTAAGCAGTATCAGAGCCACAGCTCCCCTGAACTCTCCGAAGATCTTCAGCAGCCTGATGAATACCGATCTTCTGTCAACACATCTCGGGCAGACAGGTCTGTTCGGGTCGGGATACGGCTCGCCGCAGATCGGACAATGTGTTTTGATACCTTCGAGCAGCGAATCGTCGATCAGCTCCTTGTTTACGGTCTTGTTCACTCTGTCGCAGAACTTTTCAAACTTATCCGAAAAGCCGAGAGAGAAGCGTGCTATCGGCCTGTCCTCGCCCTCGGTCGGTTTTAGCATGAGCCTTGCCGAATCCGAATATCTGTCAACATACAGGCTGTCTATTTTACTCAGCTCATACTCCTCATAATCCTTGACCTCAAAGCTGCTCATTACCTTTCTCTTTTCATGCCTTTTGAGCTTTGCATATTCCTCGTATCCCGATATTACACAAAGTGTATCATCGGTAAAGGTTATATAAACATCTATGTACTTTCCTTCGCCGTCAAGATCGGCTTTGACACAGTATTTCAGCTTCTCGGGCATAACACCGCGCTTGCTCAGCTCTGTTTCTATCAACGGTGCAAGCACATCGAAATACTTCAATCCATTTCACTTCCTTACTCATTTTCGATTTCTTCATTCAGTTATAACAAAAGCCTCCGGCCGCAGGGGTCAGAGGCAGCATATCATATTCCGCGAAACAGCATTATCCTTTTCTTGCTATTATCTTACTGTTCCGCCGAGAGCTGTCCAACATTCACGGCACAAAAAAATTAACTCAGACAGGTCATTCTTCCTGAACATTTTCAGCTCTCCTTTCTGTATATAGTTGCGATTTGCGATCAATGATTATTACAAATATAGTATTCTGTTTGAACGCCTTTTCAATTGTATACCATAATTCTAAATTTGTCAAGTACTTTTACAGATTTTTTCAATTATTTGATATTAAAATATAACAAAAAAAGAAGCCGAGTTCCCGAAGGAATCGGCTGTTAATGTTCTTGTTTTGGTTTCGATCATGCTTCCGAACCGCGGTCAGGATACCTTTCTGATAACACTTTCACCGCGTTCCTTGAGCTTTTTGATCTTCCCTTTTACATGATTTCCGATCTCGAGGACAGCTGCATACTTGTCTGTCATAACTATAACATAGCTCTCGGGGTATTTTGGCAGCTTCAAGGTCAGCGGCCACATATGCTTTACGATCATATCCTCCTCGCGCTTGGAAACATCAAAATTCAGCTTCGCGTTTTCAAGTGCTATCTGCGGGTGACGCATACCGTGCGGCTTTTCACCCTTTTTCCGTGGAGTCTCTCTCCAGTCATAAAGGAACAGATCGTGCAGAATGCCCGCTCTTGCAGCCTTCTTGGCATCAAGCCCGAGCTTGCGGCATACAAGATAGTTATAATAAGAGACATTCAGGCAATGCTGATAGCAGGTAGTGCTGTAATGATGACGGTATTTCTTCATTTCACACACTATATCACTGTCAAGAAGATCTTTTACATAATGATAGAATTCCTCTGCTTGCTTAGAGCTTTCGATCGAATATTTCGAGCCGATAGCTTTTGACATGGGTATCTCCTTCTTTCGCAGCGGAGCACCATCGAAACAATGCACCGTTTCATTAGAGTAAAGATACAGTTAGCCTATATCAACTCTGAATAAATTATAAACGATTTCATAATAAAAATCAACCTGAAAATATTACCTTTCCTCAGTGATTTTAAGTATTGGCTAAATTATAATACAAATGATCGTAAAACTCGGGGATATAGTCCTCATCGGCGGACGAGCGTTCCTGTACAAATCCGTCAAAGCCCGCAGCTTCAAGCTCTTTAAGGACGGACTTGTACTCAAATGTAGTCACGCGCCTGTCAAGACCGTATTCGACCGCCTTATACACAGGTGTGAACTGGCTCATCAGACTGATAAGAATGCTGTCGCTATCAAAGCTTTCGGAAAGCCATTTTATAAGTGCGATCGAATCGTGTCGGCAGCGAGGCAGGATAAGATGCCTTACCATTACCCCCTTCAGCAATTCTCCGTTATCCCCATACACGGGCTTCCCTGCTATATCGAGCATTGTTTTGAGTGCGGCTCCGCACCTTTCAAAATAATCGGGTGCTTTTGAGTATCGCTGAGAGATGCCGCTGTCCATATATTTCAGATCAGGCAAAAATACATCGACATAGCCGCGCAGCGATTCAAGCGTTTCGCGCTTCTCATAACCTCCGCAGTTGTAGATGACGGGAATATCAAGCTTAGTTCTTACCATATCGAGCGCGGAGATGATATGAGGCACAAAATGCGTTGGAGTAACAAGATCAATGTTTTCGGCTCCCATTTTTTTGAGACGAAGAAAGGTTTCCGCAAGCTGTTCGGCGGTCAGCTCAAAGCCTCTGTGCTCTGCGGAGATAGCATGATTCTGGCAGTAAACACAGCCGAGCTGGCAGCCCGAGAAAAATACCGTTCCCGATCTTCCGTTCGGACTCAGGCAGGGCTCCTCCCATTTATGCAGCTCTGCTCTTGCTATGCGCAGCTCTGCTCCTTCACCGCAGAAGCCCTTGCTCTTATAACGATCTGCGCCGCACTCCCTCGGACAGAGAGTGCAGCGCGAATAAATGTCTTTTATCATACAAAAACGTCCTTTGAAGATGAAGCAGCCGTATCGTTATCACTGCCGTTGATCTCATCCCGATCATCCGACGGCTCTGTGATATTCCATCGGCGAATATCTATGACCTTGTCTACGGCATCCTTATTCTCTTTTATAAGAACATGGAGCTTAAACTCGTTGAAATCTGTGGGGATAATGAACATGACCGACTCGATATCCGTGCGCTGGTCATTCATAATCTGCATATATTCATCAAGCATATACGAGCTGCAAAGAATATGATCCGCCGAATCATAGGTGTCAAGATAGCACCCTATCGGAACGATCTCGGGTGCCGCCTCATTATTGTTATCCGCGTTATCAGAGACCGAGCGCAGATCCATAACGATCACTCTGTAGCCTTCGGGCACATAGTCCTTTGCCGTTTTTACCGTACTTAACTCTTCCTCGGAAAAATAGTTCAAAGCCTCGGCGGCTTTTACCGGCTTATAGAGTTCAATAAACCTTGCGCGAAGCTCATATCCGCTGCCCTTAAAAACAGCCTGTCTGGGGTCAATGTCGCTCACATCTGGGATCTTGATATCGGGAATGGAAAGCTCGGGCATTTCGGGCAGCTCGATCGAAACAGTGATATCATCGGCGGAGTTTCTGTTTTTGTTGGTTGATCTTCCTATTGCAGATGAAATACCCTCAATGAACGGTATAAAGAATATGATCAGGAAGATTATCAGCAGGACAACTGCAAGCGCTTTATTGGACTTTTGATTTGCGCCCTTCTTCGTATAAAATACATTATTGCCGTTTTGCGGGGGCTGGTAATACTTTAAAGAACCGTTTGTGGTGCCGCTGTTGTATTGGTTGTTCCTTAATGCATTCAGCTTATCCTGTCTTGACTGCCCGCCCGAGTATCCGGAGGGCTGTGTATTCCGATAGCCCTCGCTCATATAGCTTTGCTGGGCGTAGGTGGGCGGCGGTGTACCTTGTTTACCTCCGTAGGTCGCTGAGGGGATAGGGTCCCTTGCTTCATCCGAACGCTGCTCATCAATGAAATCGCGTTCTTTGAATTCGTCATAGATATCACTGTCTTCTGCTGTAGAAAAACCGCTTGAATGGGTATGATCGGTCTCAGAGAACTGTTCGCAGCTGATATCGTCATCACGCGCAGTAAAGCACTCGGGGCAGATATCCTCATTATCATGAAATCTGTAACCGCAGATGCGGCATTTCTTTGGCCTTGCCATAAAACTCACCTCAAAATCTCAAGTCCGCAGTCAACAGGTTCGAGGACTGCGGCAAAGGGGTAGCCGTGCATTTTTTCAATACATGATTTTGCAGCATCTTCCGAATCAAATACTCCGAACACCACAGAGCCGCTGCCGGTCATCATAGCGCCGAGAGCGCCGTATGTAAGCAGTTTTTCCTTTGCATCTTTTATCTCGGGAGCATCAACGGCAGCTTCAAGTGCATTGAACATACCGTCTGCGATCTGCTGCGCCTCTCCGAGCATCAGTGCTTCTTCAAAAGCGGGATAGCTTTTCTTTTTGATCGCAGCTGTGCTGCTCATACGGCTGTCATATGACTTATAAGCAGCGGGTGTGGATATACTGATATCGGGTCTTACCGCTGCAAAGTAAATATCCTTTACACCATTGAGCTCCGTCAGCTTCTCGCCTATTCCCTCGCACAGCATCGTTCCGCCGAAAAGAGTGAACGGAACATCTGCGCCAAGCTTAGCACCCAGAATACGCAGCTTATCCCTGTCAAGCAAATCACCGTACAGCCTGTTCAGCGCAGTAAGAGCAGCAGCACCGTCAGCACTTCCGCCTGCCATTCCCGCCATAGAAGGTATATTTTTGTCAACTGTAACTCTCAGTTTGCCCCGCGGAGCTAAAGCAGTCTCATTGTAGAACAGCTCTGCTGCTTTCCATATGAGATTTCTGCTGTCAAGCGGAAAACCTTGCGAATCACAAATGATCTCGATACCCTCGCCGCTGCACAGCTCAAACGTAAGAGTATCGAAAACCGAGACTGACTGCATGACAGATCTCAGCAAATGATATCCGTCCTCGCGTTTGCCTGTGATATCAAGATACAGGTTGAGCTTTCCGTAAGCCTTTATAGTAATATTATCCATTATCTGTCAAGCTCCTTGATGAATTCGCCTATTCTGACAAGAGCCTCCTTCAGGTGTGCGATAGAGTAAGCATACGATACTCTTACAAAGCCCTCTCCGCAGTCGCCGAAAGCAGTTCCCGGGACTACTGCGACCTTCTTTGAATAGATCAGCCGCTCGCAGAATTCCTCGCTTGAAAGACCTGTTGACCTGATACATGGGAACACATAGAACGCTCCCTGCGGAGTGAAGCAATCGAGCCCGAGCTTGTTGAAGCCGTTGACTACAAACCTTCTGCGCATATCATACTCCTCGCGCATAGCTGCAACATCATCAGCACAGTGCTTGAGTGCGGTTACAGCAGCATACTGGCTGACTGACGGTGCACACATGATCTGATACTGGTGCAGCTTGAGCATCTGTTTCATTATCGGCTCGGGACCCGCAGCAAAGCCGAGCCTCCAGCCCGTCATTGCAAAGCTCTTGGAGAAACCGTTTATAACGACAGACCTTTCCTTCATACCATCTATCTCTGCTATGGAAACGTGCTTTCCCGAATATGTAAGCTCGGAGTATATCTCATCCGAGCAGACAAGCACATCAGTATCTCTGAGCACCTCTGCGATAGCTTCGAGATCCTCCCTGCGCATGATCGCACCTGTAGGATTGTTAGGAAACGGCAGAAACAGCAGCTTTGTTTTCTCGGTGATCTTAGCTTTCAGAGCCTCTGCGGTAAGACGAAATTCGTCCTCGGCCTTTGTTTCAATGACCACAGGGACTCCGCCGACAAGCCTTACGAGCGGTGCATAGCACACAAATGAAGGCTCGACGACCAGCACCTCATCTCCCGGATTGACTACAGCTCTCACTGCAAGGTCTATCGCTTCGGAGCCGCCTACAGTTATCACAATCTCGTGTGCAGGGTCATAGGAGCAGTGTATCGCTCTTTCAAGATATCTTGCACACTGCTCTCTCAGCTCGGACAGACCTGCATTTGCGGTATAGTTCGTTCTGCCCTGTTCAAGAATATCTATTGCAGTGCGTCTGATCTGCCATGGTGTTTTGAAATCGGGCTCACCTACTCCCAGCGAAATAACATCGTCCATTTCAGCGGCAATGTCAAAGAACCGTCTTATCCCCGAAGGCTTGATAGCAGCAGCTTCACGGGATATGAGCTTATCGTAATCTATCATGGCGAGATCATTCCTCTCTCGTCCTTCTCGGAATCGGTCTTGATTATGCCGTTCTCCTTGTAGCTTTTGAGGACGAAGTGTGTGGTAGTGGACTGCACAGCATCTATCGCTGCAAGACGCTGGTTCACGAACTGCGATATCTCGCGTATATTTCTGCCGATAACGGAAACAAGTATATCATATCCGCCAGACATGAGCCTTACAGATTCTACTTCCTCATATGAAGCGATCCTCGCAGCGATCTCGTCAAATCCGCTCTGCGACTGCGGTGTTACCTTCAGCTCGATGAGTGCAAGCACAGTTTCATCATCATACGCTGCATCATCTATGATCGCAGTATATCCGCGTATTACTCCCTTGCCTTCAAGCTCCTTTATCTTGTTCTCGACTTCCTGCGGGGTCCGTCCTGTCATTACTGCCAGTTCTTCGGCCGAAAGCCTTGCGTTCTTTCTGAGCAATTTCAAAATTTTCTGCATTATACGGCGCTCCTTTCAAGCTCATCAATTATCAATTATCA
>CAMOFU010000115.1 GCA_946613705.1 uncultured Clostridia bacterium | reverse complement strand
CTATACTGAATTTTCACACAAACGGAGGGATGAAGAATGGGACCGAGTATTGGAAAACGCACCGTGTCGCTGATACTGGCTGTGCTTATGTGCATCAGTCTGATCCCGATGACGGAGCTGAGGGCTTCGGCGGGCAGTCAGGACTGGCTCGAAGCCAACTGGTATGACAACAACCGTATGGAGGAATACGGTTTCGGCACCAATGACGGATATCTGGTCAGAGACTCCAAGGGCGGGGTCGATCTGTCGGTATCCGCATTTGTGTCGATCCCGCAGGACTGCACTGTCAAGGGTGTATACCTGGCAGATGCCGACACTCTGGCTCAGAAGTACGACCTGCTGGCATACGGCGGCGATGGTCAGCCCGAGGTGTTCACCTACGACAACCCCGACACGGGCAAGACCGAGTATGGGCTGGACATATGGATACAGAACATAGCCATACCGAGTGTGGCTGCGGGAGACTACAGGCTGAAGGTAGTGACCGACAAAGAGACCTATTATTCCGAAGCCTATTCAGATGAGTGGCACAGCACGGAAGGCATCGTTCACGTCGTTGATGCGGGCGATCTGCTGAAGCCGCCTGTTTTCGGCACCGAGACGCTGCCTGATGCCTTGAAGGGCGCAGCCTACTCGGCAAAGCTGGAGGCAGAGGCACAGTACGGCGGTGCTATCACATGGGAGGTCTCATCGCTGCCGGACGGTCTGAGCCTGAACAAGACTACGGGTGTCATCAGCGGGACACCGACCGTTGTCGGGACATATTCCTTTAAAACGACTGCGACAGAAAGCGGCGGTACTTATGCGAGCAGGTTCGTTACGATCGTGATAGCCGATATCAAGCCGCCGAAGATAAACACAGTCTCGCTGCCGGAGGGCAAGGTGGGTGTTGATTATTCCGCCGCGCTGGAGGCGACACCTGCTGTTTCGGGCAAGAGCATCACATGGTCGATAGCAGAGGGAGCTCTGCCGTCGGGTCTGAGCCTCGGCAAAAACGGTGTTATCAGCGGAAAGCCGACTGTCAGGGGCAGCAGCAGCTTTACTGTCCGTGCCTCGGAGGCGGGAGGCGGAGCTGCCGAGAAGTCTGTGATGATCGATATTACGGTCGATCCGCCGACGATCACTACGGAAAAGCTGCCTGACGGAGAAGTGGATAAGAAGTATTCTTTCGCCATGAGTGCCGCACCCTATATTTCGGGAAAGGCGATCAGCTGGAGTGCCGACGGTCTGCCCTACGGACTCAGCATAAATGCCGATACGGGTGTTATCTCGGGCTCGCCGATCTCAGCGGGCGGGTACAGAGTGACCGTTACCGCGCAGGAGGCAGACGGCGACCGCAGCAGCAGATCATACACTGTTGATATCGCTAACAAGCCGCTGGCGCTTGACGGCAGTTACGAGCCGCAGATAGTTCTTTCCTATGTGGGGGACAGTCTGCTGCGCGAGCAGGGCGAATACAGCGTGTTCATGTACACCAACCGCAGCTTTGAGACAGGTGAGAAGGCGGCGGGCGTGATACGCTGCACCGACAAAAGCGGAGCTGCAAAGACCGTCAGCTTTGATCTGTCTCTTTACTACAGCAACGCTGCATACTGCAAGAGCAAGCTTCCCGAGAATGTAAAGAGCGTTGAGGGCATCGACCTGTATCTGAACGGCGGGAAGGTCTACAGCAAGGAGATAAAGCTTGATGTTGCCCCGTCAATGACCATTTCCTTTGACGGCAGGATCACCTCGGGCGCAAAGCCTTATCTGAATGTTAAGAATGCCGACGGGAACGCTGTGTATCAGGCTTACATATACGACACGGCAAAGACTGTCGTGCTTAAAAACCTCGCCCCTGGGAGGTATACTCTTGAAGCTTCGGCATATGTCAGTGATTACGGCAATATGACCTTCGGCACGGCTGAGGTGACGCTTGAAAGCGGGCTTGGCACTTCTGCTGTTCTGAAGCTCACCGACCACAGGGCAAAGAAGGTATATGCGCACGCGACAGCTGACGGAAGCAATGTCGGCTGGTGGGGCAGAAGCTATAAATGGTACGCAGATGCCGAGGGCAGGGAGCTTATCAGCGAGGCGGACAGCTATACCCTGCTTGACGGTGAGGAGGTATATCTCCGTGCAGTACCGAAGGACAGCTATGCAGTTCAGTATGTTGAAAGTGACCTGATAAAGGTAATACTTGACAGCGAAGCAGACATAAGCGTACCTTTTAAAAAGAAGCCGAGCATAACTGTAACAGGCTCCGTTAAGGCCGAGGACCTGACGGGCGGGAGCTACAGCAATGATTTTTGGATCTACTGTATAAACATAGCCAGACCGGGTGAAAACAGCGTTATGAGCATCAGCTCGAGCAGTTATTACAGCGGAACGCAGTATTCCGCTGACGGGATAACCGAGGGTACTGTTATCACCGCGAGCATTTACGGCGAGTATCACAAGAGCGTGAGCTATACCGTCACTGCAAAGGATATCAAGGCAGGAAGCCTTTCAAAGAACTTTGATGTTCCTCTGCGGGAGGGACGCATCTATCTTGATGTGAACATTATCAACGCTGACGGGAATACCGCTCAGGGACGATTAAATGATCTCTATAAGGTCAAGGTCACCAAGGCGGACGGCACAGAGCTGGCAGTCAAGCGCAGCGACAGCGCTGTCATAGTCCTCGACCCCGATCGGATAAAGAAGGGCGACAAGCTGACCGTTTACGCCGAGGGCTGGCCGAGCACCTTCGGCCCCGCATACGACGGCACCGCCGAGGTGACCGTTCAGAAGGACAGCGAGGGCAAGCTCTATGCCAGGGGCGGGCTTGACTTTGTACAGCGCAGAACGGTATATCTTGAGCTTCGCAGACCTATGAGCGGGGCTTTGCAGCTGCTTGTCTACAACGGCAGGGGCGAGCTTATAGTAAGCAAGGACGACTTTTTCAGCAGCAGAAGCAGCGGTCAGAGAGGCTGGGCGGGCGGACTGCTGCCCGATAAGTACACCTTTGTGGCTGTGAACGGAGAATATTTCAGCACACTGCTGCCCGAGGATACCGATACAGCAGCAGAGGCTATGGCGCTTAAACACAGCGGCTATACCACTATAGATGTAACGAACGAAAACAACAAGGGCGGCACTATCACCCTGAGCGCCGAAGCCGCAGCATTCAAGGGGCTGGGCAAGGTAAATCAGGATATCTCAAAGGTCACGATGTCAAAGACATGGGGCAGCTTTATCACCGTAGATGCGGACATCGTTCCCAAGGAGGGCTTTGAGCCCGACGGCGGCGTTACGCTCCGTCTGATGACCAACCAGCCGCAGGGAAATCAGGGCAACGGATATGTGAACACCTATTCGCTGTCCGTCAACGGAACTCCGATCCAGATAGACCGCTGGGAAAGCAGGAACGGGATCATACAGCAGGACGGCAGCATCACTCTGACGCTCGGCAAGGAGCAGCTGGAGGCTTTGGGCGGCTTCCCGATGACCGTTTCGACTGTTATCAGCCAGACCGAATATGAGAGCATGAGCTGCTATGCATTTTTGCAGTATGATGAGGGCGGTCAGCTGCACACAGACCTGATAGGCTCATTTGTGCAGGATCTTGCAGTTATAAGCCTTGAAGCACCGCCCGAGACCGCCGACGGCAGCTTTACCGTTTACGGTCAGGCTATGCCCTCGACGAACGGATTTCAGGGGTATGCGCAGGACAAGCAGCAGGATTACAATGTTGTCATCTTCTGCAACGGCGCACCTGTAGGCAAAACGACTACCGACTACAGAGGTCAGTATAAGGCAAAGGTCAATGTTGACACATCGGCTTTCGGGGAATACGACGCTATCGAGTTCACCGCAGCGGGTGCGTATGCGGACGGCACCTTTGCAAGAACGTCCGACACCGTTCAGGTGATCTATACTCCGAATGACGGCGTGCTGAGCAAGTATGTGCTTTACTGGGAGAGCCATGAGGGCGATGCCGAAAGGGGCTGGATGCAGAGCATGGTCGTCTGGGACGACGGCGACCCCGTAAGCCGGGACCAGAGCTGGTACAGAGGCGCACACAATAATGAAAAGGCCCGCGTACAGTGGAAGATCACCTTTGACAATCCCGATCAGATAACTGCTGCTGCTGTCAACATTCCGAGAAACGGATATATGAAGATGATCGACGCGGTCAAGCAGGAGGACGGAACATGGCTCACTCCGCTGACCTTTATCCCCGGCTCGGCACCCGACGGGGCATATGTGAGCTACTCGACGAAGCCGCGCCCCGAGCATCTTGAAAAGGCAGAGGACGGGAAATACACCGAGGCACAGCTGAAAAGGGTCTACGACAGGCTGGCGGGCACATCGCTGATCTCCGACCTGACGGTCGTGGGAGAGGATATGTTTTTCAAGCTCGGGAACGGCGGCGCGGATATCCCTGTTTCGATCACACACACCGAGGAAAGCTGGGACAAAGCCGAGATCAAGGAACTGTCGGCTCTCAAGCCCGCCTTTAACTACGGCAGCGATGCAGGCGACCTTTCGCCGAACGTTGTGCTTTACCGCGAGGGCTGGTTCCCTGCCGAGGAAATGGACGGCTTTACGGAAAAGGAGCTTGTGTTCGGCACACAGTCGGTGCGCAGATACGACGAGGACTCGACCACGATATTTATTTCCACCGTTATGACCGCAGCGCGCCGTGTTGAGGTGCTGTGGGATACGGCGGCAAAGAAGAAGAACATCTGCATCACGGATATCGGAGGGGGCAGGCTGTACGATCCTGCTTTGAGCAGTGATGCGCAGGACAGGATAGGGGCGGCAGGCAAGACGCTTGCAGAGCAGTATCTTGTGGCTGCCAATGCACAGAAGGTCATGGATACATGGAGCGCATTTTATGTTCAGTATGCAGCGGCATTCTCCGAGGCGGCAGAGGCTGAGATAAACGGTGCCGCCTTTACCGAGAGGGCGAAATTCGCAGCGGAGCATCTGAAAACCTCTGACCGCGTGCTCAACGCCTCGACGGGTATACCGTTCTGGGACGCTGTGACCGATGCGGCTGATAAGTTCAAGAAGGCTCAGGAAACGGGCGAGGATATGGCAGAGTGGATGCAGGAGATAGATGTGACCAGCGATGAGATATTTAAGCTCCACCGTTTCCTGAAGGACAATTACTGCTTGCAGGTATATTTCAAAGATAACCAGTCCAACGGTTATCTGGGACCGTTCGACATTGTTCCCGAGATACGCGAGATGTTCGGGCAGCGCATGACACAGGAGGTCGTCAAGGCACTCGACAATGCCACGAGCTTCGGCAAGGACTTCGGCGAAAAGGGTCTGAAGGCTGCGTGGGACAAGGTCAAGGACGAGGCAAAGAACTACACCTATAACGAATTCAAGACAAGAGTCCGTGAGCAGGCATGGGGACGCAAATCCACATCTCTTGCCAGAAGGCTCTACATGGCAGCGCGCTATGCCCAGAAATACGGCAGCAGCGACGGGCTGTGCAGCAATATCGACTGGACGAACTGGCCGAAGGATCTCTACGACCCCGACGCATATGCCAACAGAGATGACCGAGAGAGAGAGAAGGATATCCTTGAACGCTACCGCGACAGGATCCTGACACCTGTGAATTACACAAGGGTAACTGCTCCCTCGGGTCCGAAGGGAAGATATGACCCCTCGGGCTATGTATACGAGGCAGTTCCGAGCAACAGGGTCGAGGGCGCAGAGGTCACTCTGTACACCCTGTTCGGAAGTGTTGATGTGACAAGAGACGAATATGACGTGATAACGGGTATCTCGGGCGGAGCAGCGGTCGAGGCGGATCCCGATGCATTCGGCATTGAGCCCAACCCGCAGACCACAGGCGCGGACGGGCGCTATCAGTGGTTCGTGCCCGAGGGCTGGTGGAGAGTCAAGGTCACTGCCGATGGCTATGAGGACGCAGACACGGGCAGCAGCAAGAGCTTCGGGCTTGACGCTGTAAAGAACCGCGCTGACGGCTGTTGGTATATGCCCGTTCTCCCCGTTCAGCTTGATGTGAATATCCCGCTTGTGAGCTATGAAGCGCCGAAGATAAAGAGCGTGAAGGCTTCAACTCTTGGCATTGATGTGGTGTTCAGCAAGTACATGAACGAAAGCACTCTTACAAAGGCAAACTTCACGCTGCTTGTAAACGGCAAGCCTGCGGACTTCAGCATTGTGAAGGTCAACAGCGAAAAGAGCGGCACGGGCAGGAAGGCACCGAGCTACACGAGCGAGCTGCTGCTTACCTATAAGAATGCGGCAGAGGGCGACAGGATACAGCTTGCGGTCGGGAACCTTGCTGAAAGCTATGCGGGCGTTCAGATGGACGAGCGCTATGACAGCGGTGAGCTTACGGTCACAAATCCCGCGCAGGTGAAGAAGCCGACGGCAGACACGGAAGCGGGCGAGGTGGAGAAGAACACTGAGGTGATCCTTTCCACGGCGACTGCGGGAGCTGTCATACGGTACACGACCGACGGCAGCGAGCCTACGGAGAAGAGTGCCGTTTACAGCTCGGCGATCATCATTACAGAGGATATGACAGTCAAGGCAAAGGCATTCAGAGCGGGCATGAGCCCGAGCAAGATGCTGACAGCGAGCTACACCGTCAAGGCTGAAACCGTGATGCCCGCAAAGGCAGAGGCAACGATAGACGGCGCAGCAGTCAATGACGGAGATACCGTTAAAAAGGGTCTGCTGATGCTTACGACCCCGACTCCCGGGGCGGTCATCTACTATACCACCAACGGTATCTGTCCGAGGGACGACCCCGAGCCTATACTTTACACCGAGCCGATCGCTCTGGAGCCCGGAACATACTTCTTCCGCATACGCTCCAATCTGGACGGCGAATGGTCCGACGGACTGCCGCTTCACCTGACGGTCGCTGACGATGCGGCTGCTGAGATCACCGTGAACGTACACTCAAAGAAGGCACACGGCGAGATCACGCTTACAGTTACCGACGCTGAGGGCAAAGAGGCAGCAGCAGAGGCAAACGGCGGCGGCAGCTTCACGGCGAAGGGACTTACGGACGGCGAATACACCGTTACCGCGGCTGTGAAGGGGTTTGTGACAAAGACGATAACAGTGACCGTCAGCGGCGGCATCGGTGAGGGCAGCACAGACCTCTATCTCTTCGGCGATGTGAACCGTGACGGAGATGTGAACATGAAGGACTACACGGCATTGCAGAAGTATCTCAATCACTGGGATATCGACATTGAAGTGCCGAGCGCAGATCTCAACCGTGACGGCAACATCAACATGAGAGACTACACTCTTATGCAGAAGTACCTCAACGGCTGGCCGACGGACATTGAGACTGCATAACACACATAACACAGATATTGCGTAACGCAAATACGGGATAACAGTGCACCGCCTGTCCTCGCGGAGAGGGCAGACGGTGCATTTTTTTGGCCGTCGGAAAGGGTGCTTAGTGTGAAATGACCGAAGGCGGATCGTGACCTGACAGGTATGGCGCCTGCTAAGAAATAGCGAATAGTGAATAGTGAAAAGTGAATAGTGAATAGTTAAGGTGTCCGCTTTGCGGACAAAATTATAATACATCG
>CAMOFU010000114.1 GCA_946613705.1 uncultured Clostridia bacterium | reverse complement strand
AGCAGATGATGTGCAGAGGCGTTAGCCGCGGGTCGTGCGGTGTTGCCTTAACAAAATCGTGATTGACATACCGGCAAGTTTGCACTATAATAGTATAGTGCGATAATGATAATGCAAAAAGCGATGATGCGGAGAAACTGTTGATAAGGAGCTGCGGAGTATGAAAAGGACGAGCAAGGCACTGTCTGTATTTTCTGCGGCTGCCATGCTCTGTGCCTGCGGCAGCAGCGGCAATGCCTCCGATGCGGCACGGGTGCCCGAGGTCACGGACACCGCATCTGTTACCGCCGTCACGACTGTCACCGCCGTCACGACTGTCACCGAGCCGCCTGTCGGGGAGGCATACAGCTTCGATACAGATGCGGTGATAGATGCATACCTCTCGGGCGACACGGGCAGCCTTGACAGCGAGCAGTCAGCGGTGCTTGAAGCGGCGCTCGGGTTTCTCGGAGAATGCACGTCCGAGGATACGGAGCCGTTTGACATTGAGCTTGCCGTCCACGACAAGATGATACTCGATATCGGCTACGACCACGGGGAGCTGTCCGCGCTCGGCAGTGCCGACCCCGCATCGTCAACGCCCTACGGCGCTCTGATAAACCATAAGGCGATCTGCTCGGGCTATGCCGAGACGTTCCGTCTGCTGATGAGGCTCTCGGGCATCGAATGTATCGCCGTGAACGGCACCAACAGGCTCGGCGACCCGCATATGTGGGACCTTGTGAAGCTCGGCGGTGAATGGTATGCCGTCGATGTCACCTGGGACGACAACAATACCGATAAGGGAACGCTCTTCATCTCCCACAAATTCCTGAACTGCGCCGACCCCTATCTGATGAAGCACGACCACCTGTGGGAGCGCAGCAGCTATCCTGCGGCGGAGGGCAGCAGATACAGCTTCGCAGCCTATACCATGAGTCGGGAGCCCGTATACATCTCGGACATGGACGGGCTGACGGCGCTCCTTGAAGAAAGCAGCCGACGCTTCACGGGCGAGCTCGTGTTTATCCCCGACAGAAGGTTCATCGACCTCACCGCTCCCGTATTTGAGTCCTCCGAGAACTATCTCAGATTCAAACAGCTGCTGAAGCTCAGCGGCATAGCATATTACGGTGCCGACACTGCCGAGACGGAAAACGGCAGGGCTCTGAGCATATATCTGCGGACTGCGGACAGCAGCTCCTCACAGGCGGACAGCACCTCGGACAGTGCGGGATAAGCAGTATTCGGTCGGCAGCAAGCAGCAAGGAGGAAATATGAGATTCAGACCATGTATAGATATCCACGGCGGGAGCGTAAAGCAGATCGTCGGCGGAACGCTCAGAGACGGCGGATCCGCAAAGGAAAACTTTGTATCCAAAATGTGCGGTGCCTATTACGGCGAGCTCTACCGCAGCTTCGGGCTGACGGGCGGACATATAATCCTGCTCGACCCCGCAGGCACACCCGAATACGAGGCCGACTGCGAACAGGCACGCTCCGCGCTCAAAGCCTTTGAGGGCGGTATGCAGATAGGCGGCGGGGTGAATGCCGACAATGCCGCACGGTTCCTTGATATGGGAGCCTCGCACGTCATCGTGACGAGCTACGTTTTCAGGGACGGACAGGTGATAGCCGACAATCTGAAAAGGCTGGTGCAGGCAGTGGGCAGAGAGCATATAGTCCTCGACCTCAGCTGCCGATACCGTGCCGACAGGAGAAGCTATTACATCGTTACCGACCGCTGGCAGCGCTTCACCGAGACAGAGTTCTCTGCCGACACGCTCGCGTATTTTTCCGAGTTCTGCGCCGAGCTGCTCGTTCACGCGGTCGATGTCGAGGGCAGGCAGGCAGGCATTGAAACTGCCGTAGCCTCCGAGCTGGGGCGGTTCGTGTTCCCATCGACCTATGCGGGGGGCATAAGCTCCTTCGATGACCTTGACAGGCTTTATGAGCTCGGCCGCGGCAGAGTGGATTTCACGGTCGGCTCGGCGCTGGATATCTTCGGCGGAGATATGCCGTTTGAGAAGGTCGCCCGCTACGCGGAGGACAGACAATGACCGAAAAGAGAACAGGGCTCAGAAGCAGCTTCGTCAGGGTCAACTGCTATGCACGCCGCATTTCAAAGACTATGCCCGACGGGTGGTCATACGGCGGCGATCAGGGCTGGTTCGGCAGCTCCGACGGCAGCATCGCGCCGATGGGCTGCGGGCTCATCTCCTGCGCCGATATACTGCTCTATAAAAGCGGCCGCACCAAGCTCGACCAAAATGAATATCTCGAATTCGTCCGCTCGCTCGGAAAAGGACAGCTCAGGGTGCGCAAAAGGCTGGGGCTCAACGGGATAAGCATGGCGCTCGGTATGCGCAGCAGGCTCAGACAGGCGGGGCTGCCGTACAAGGCGCGGTGGTGCTTCTCGAAAAAGAAAATGCTCCCGCGCATCAGGGATATGCTCTCGCGGGATATCCCCGTTACTATCTCGGCGGGGCCAAAGCTGTTTTTCAAAAAACGCGGGATAACGGGGGTCACCTTCTATATCCGCGGCAGGGACGGCAGGCTCACGCTCCCCTCATGGCGCAGCGGCACGGTCAGCGACCATTATGTGACAGTTACCGCAGTGATCGAAACGGACGAAAAAACGCTGCTCGAGATATCCTCCTGGGGCGAGCGGTATTATATCGACTGGGCAGACTACCTCGCCTATATTCATCAGGCAGGCACGGTGTTCAGCAATATAATGTTTATTAAGGAGTAGGATATCCGACATTTGCGCTCAGTTCAGAATTATTTCTTGCATTACGGAATAAAGTGTGTTATAATAATAGAATGTGGTCGGCAGCAGGAGCTGTCGGTCAGCAATTACTTTGAAGGGCGATGTATTTTTATGGCAAAGCTTAAAGTAGCCGTGATCTTCGGCGGAAGATCGAATGAACACGATATCTCGCTGATATCCGCAGTACACGTTATCGGCTGTATCCCGAAGGATAAGTATGACGTTGTAACTGTCGGCATCACCAAGAAGGGACACTGGTTCAGATATCAGGGCGATGTCAGCCTTATCAGTACGGGCGAGTGGGAAAGGCACCCCGACAATGTTCCCTGCATACTCAGCCCCGACCCGCTCCACAAGGGCTTTATCATCTTTGAACGCGACGGCGAGGCTGTGAGCCTGAAGGTGGACTGCGTGTTCCCCGTGCTGCACGGAAGAGGCGGCGAGGACGGCACGCTTCAGGGGCTGCTCGAGCTGGCAGGCCTGCCGTATGTCGGCTGCGACCTGCTTTCCTCGGCTATGTGCATGGATAAGGACACCACTCACACCGTTCTCGAAGCGAACGGCATCAGCACTGCCAAATGGGTGCGCATACTCCGCAGCGAGCTGGACGAGAAGCTCGGCGAAAAGCTTGACGAGATGGAGGAGAAGCTTGCTTATCCTATGTTCGTAAAGCCCTGCAACTGCGGCTCCTCGGTCGGCATAAGCAAGGTGAAGGACCGTGAGCAGCTGGAGCGCGGCATCAAGCTCGCGTTCGTGCATGACAAGAAGGTCATCGTCGAGGAGGGCATCTCGGGACGTGAGATAGAGTGTGCCGTAATGGGAAATACCAAGCCTTTTGCCTCCGATGTCGGCGAGATCAGATCGGCGTGCGAGTTCTATGACTTCGATGCGAAGTATAAGGATCTCGGCTCGCAGACGATCATTCCCGCAGATATAGACGACGGCAAGCGCGAGGAGATCAGAGAGACAGCCGTTAAGGGCTACAAGGCTCTCGGCTGCGAGGGACTGGCAAGGGTGGACTTTTTCCTTGCCGACGACGGAAGCGTGATACTCAACGAGATCAATACCATGCCCGGGCATACAGCGATAAGTATGTACCCGAAGCTTATGGAAAATATAGGAATTCCCTGCGAGGAGCAGGAGGACAGACTTATAAAGCTTGCGCTTGAAAGGGCGGGGGTAGACTATGAGTGAGCTTGCGATCGGAGTGTTCGACTCGGGAGTCGGCGGTCTGACCTGCGTTAAGGAGCTTACCCGCCTGATGCCGCACGAGGATATAATCTATCTTGGCGATACGGCGCGTGTGCCCTACGGCACAAAGAGCGTCGATACCATCGCCCGCTATGCAAGGGAGGATATCGCCTTCCTTGAACGCTTCAATGTGAAGATGATACTTATCGCCTGCGGTACCGTTTCCTCGGTGCTGATGTCGCGGCCGCTGTTTGAGAACAGCAGCGTGAGCTCCTACAGCGGTGTTATCTATCCCACCGTTTCGGCTGCCTGCGCCGAAACGCTCAATAAGAGGATCGGCGTTATCGGCACGCCCGCCACTATCCGCTCGGGCTGCTACGGCAAGGCGATACGGGAGATAAGGAGCGATATAAAGGTATTCTCAAAGGCCTGCCCCATGTTCGTCCCGCTGGTAGAGAACGGCTATACCGCGAAGGACGACCCCGTGGCTCTGATGATAGCACGGGAGTATCTCGAGGATATGAAGCGCGAGGGCGTGGATACGCTGATACTCGGCTGCACCCATTATCCGCACCTTGAGGGCGTGATAAGCAGCGTTATGGGGGATAATGTGAGACTGATATCCTCGGGAGCGGAGATAGCAAAGTATGCCGAGAGAACGCTTATCTCGAGCGGCGAGGCCGCACAGCGCAAGGAGCACGGAAGGATCACCCTTTACTGCACCGACAGCGAGGAGCTGTTTTCCGAGAATGTTGAGACCTTTCTGGGTCACAAGGATAATATCACGATCTCTGCCTGCTCGGTAAAATAACAGGCACACGGCCGTGACTTGAAAGGAGCTGTATCATTGAAGAAGAAAAACGTGCTCATCTCACTTGTCAGCATAGAATCTGACGGCGAGAACAAGAACAGGATAGAGCTTATGACCGAGGGGACTCTGAGATATGAAGACGACTTCTACGAGATATCCTACGAGGAGTCTGAAATGACAGGGCTCGAGGGTACGACCACTACTGTCCGTGTAGAGAACGGCAGCACGGTGATGCTCGACCGAACGGGCACCACCACCTCGGATCTTGTGATAGAGCTTGGCAAAAAGCATTACTGCCATTACAATACGCCTTACGGCAGCTTCACGGTAGGTGTGCAGGCTAAGAAGGTAGAATCCGATATGAACGTAAACGGCGGAAGTCTCGCAGCAGGATATACGCTCGAGATCAATGCCGAGTATGCGGGAGATTTTGAAATAAACATCGGTGTCAAGCCGATAAAGAATACGGAGGGATCATCAAATGGCTGATCTGGTAAGAAAGGCACAGCAGCAGGTCAGGGAGCTTGTTATGAATGCGCTGGGTGAATGCGTGGCAGAGGGAGTGTTCCCCGCCGAGCCGATACCAGGCTTCAACGTAGAGATACCGGCAGACCCCAAGAACGGCGATATGTCGGCTAATACCGCTATGGTCTGCGCAAGGACCTTCAGGCAGGCACCGAGAAAGATAGGCGAGGAGATCGCGCGGAGAGTATTCCTTGAGGGGACCTACTTTGACAGGTGTGAGGTCGCGGGAGCGGGCTTTATAAACTTCTTCTTCTCGAAGCAGTGGTTCGCAGAAGCGGTAAAGACTGTGCTCACCGAGGGAGAGGAGTTTGGCAGCACCGATATGGGACGCGGAAAAAGCGTACTGGTCGAGTATGTATCCGCCAACCCCACGGGCCCGATGCACATAGGCAATGCCCGCGGCGGCGCGATAGGCGACTGTCTGGCATCGGTGCTGGAAAAGGCAGGCTACACCGTGGCAAGAGAATTCTATGTGAACGATGCGGGCAATCAGATAGAAAAGTTCGGGCTCTCGCTGATGCTCAGGTTCAGGCAGCTCACCTCCGATGAGGGCAGGGCTGTTATCGAAGCCGAGGGCGGCGACACCGAGAAGGTCTGCACCGCGATATATAACGAGAGCGGCGAGGGTCAGCGCTTTGCCATGCCCGAGGAGGTCTATCTCGGCACCGATATCATCGCCCATGCCAAGAACTATATCGACGAGTTCGGCACCGACCTTGCGGACAAGCCCGATGATGAGGTGAAAAAAGCACTGGTCGCCTATGCCCTCCCAAAGAACATAGACGGTCTGGAGCGCGACCTTAAAAAGTACCGCATAGTATACGACAAGTGGTTCCGTGAGAGTGAGCTGCACCGTAACGGCGCAGTCGCGGACATAATCGGCAGGCTGAAGGAGAGCGGCTACACCTACGAGCAGGACGGCGCACTCTGGTTCCGCAGCTCGGAGCTGGGCGACGAGAAGGACAGGGTGCTTATCCGCGACAACGGCATACCCACCTATTTCGTGCCCGATATCGCCTACCACTACAACAAGCTCGTCACCCGCGGATATGATATCGCCATAGATATCTTAGGCGCCGACCACCACGGCTATATCCCGCGGATGAAGGCGGCGATGCAGGCACTGGGCGTAGACCCCAAGCGTCTCAACATGGTGATAATGCAGATGGTGAACCTTGTGCGCGGCGGCGAGAAGTACAAGCTTTCCAAGCGCTCGGGCAAGGCGATAACCCTCTCTACCCTGCTCGACGAGATACCGATAGATGCAGCACGCTTCTTCTTCAATCTGCGCGAGCCGAATTCGCAGTTCGACTTTGACCTTGAGCTGGCGATCTCGCAGAGCTCGGACAACCCCGTTTACTACGTTCAGTACGCTCATGCCCGCATCTGCTCGGTGCTGCGCCGTCTTGCCGAGGAGGGCATCGAGATAAAGCCCGCCGACACAGACACGCTCTGCTGCCTCGGTGAGCCCGATGAGATCGAGCTGATAAAGTATATCTCGACCCTTCCGCAGGTGATAAACGAGAGCGCAAAAGCCTGTGACCCCGCGCGCATCACCCGCTATGTGTGGGAGCTTGCCACCAAGTATCACCGCTTCTATACCAACTGCCGCATCATGGGCGAGGAGGAGAACGTGATGCAGGCAAGGATAGCACTGTCGCTGGCGGTCAAGCAGGTGATAGCGAACATTCTCGGTATGCTCAAGATCGACTGCCCCGAGAAGATGTGAGCACGGTCCTTCACGCATACGGTTCGGAGGTGAGGCTATGGACCACACGATCAACAAAAAGCGCCTGCTGCTCGGCGGGCTGGTGAGAGGCTATCTTGAAGCCGAGCTGCTGGGGATATTTGTGTTCCTGTTTTTCTGGGCGGTATCGAAGGCCTTCGGGCTGTTCGGGAACATACTGTTCGGATTTGTGGGGCTGGCGACCGTATTTGCGGTCATGGCGGACTACGGACTGAAACAGGGCGAAAAGGCGCAGAGCAAGGTGCGTCTGCACGGAGCGGAGCCATGTCGGGACTTCGGCGCAGCGATAGGTCTTGCAGCAGCAGCCCCGTTGTGGCTTTCGACGGCGGTGCTCGCGTTATCCAAGGCAAGCGGGGCATTCAACTTCCTGCCCGCTCACAAGATCATCAACGCATTTTTCTTTCCCCTCATCGACATTCCCGCCCATACAGCAGATGTCAGCGAGATGCACCCCGCGTGCTTTATCCTGTTCGCGTTGCTGCCCTGTCTGTTCGTCGTGAGCGGCTGGCTGAGCTTCCGCTGGGGCTACGATCAGGTAGACCTCAAATCGAAG
>CAMOFU010000113.1 GCA_946613705.1 uncultured Clostridia bacterium | reverse complement strand
TTGTGTTCAGTTTTTCAAGATTAAATTATGAAAATCGCCGTGCTACCAACTGTTCAGATTTTAAAGATGCAGAGAAAATCTCCCGAACAGCCGCGCTTTGTCGGACATATGATGAGCAAATTTTCCAATATCCGTTGACATTGCCGAGGGAGCGGGGTATAATAGTATCGAGGTGAAATTTATGGATATAGAAACAAGCATCTACCCTTATTATCCCGAACTCGGCAGTCTTCCGTTCCTGCTGCACGGCATAGGCGGGAGCAGGTATCAGAGCCGTGTCGAGCGTCCCGAGGGCTATAGGTGGCATCAGATATTGTTCTGCGCAGACGGCCGCGGAGCGTTTGAGTACGACGGGAAACGCGAGGAGGTCGGCAGCGGGACTTTCGTATTTCTGCCGAAGGAGCAGCCGCACATATACTATCCGCTGAGCGGGCTCTGGCAGGTCAACTGGATAGCCTTTGACGGTGCTGCCTGCACAGAGACACTTTCTGCGCTCGGGCTCGAAAGGGCAGTGTCGGCGCACACGAACGACAGCTCCTCTATGCAGGAGCTTTTTGAGCGTATGCTCACCTCACAGCAGACCGATATCCTTTACAGCGGCTATACCTGCTCGGGGCTTGTCTATGATTATATCCTCGGCTTCCGCAGAGCCTTCGCCACCGACGAGGACAATAAAAGAAGCAGGCAGCTTTCCATGCTTATGCCTGCTCTTAAATATATGTATGATAATTTTTCGCGTGATATCCCCATGACCTTCCTTGCGCAGCTCACGGGAGTAACGCACCAGCACTTCTGCCGCATCTTCAAAAACGTAATGAAAATGTCCCCGAACGAATACCTCAACAGCCGCCGCATCGAAGAGGCAAAGCGGCTGCTGCGCGAGGAAAAGCTCTCGGTCGCGGAAACTGCCGAGGCGTGCGGCTTTCACGATGCGGGATATTTCAGCACCGTGTTCAGATCCTGCACAGGCACTGCACCGAGCGCGTTCGCAAAGGGGACACCCGCAGTCTGACCGCACGTTATCCAAGCTGCAAAAGCAGCTCGTCGATCTTTTCTTTGGTAGCAAGCCCGTCCGAGAAGGCTGTTGCGCCTCCCGCAGCTGTGCCCAGCTTCAGGGCATGACTGTAATCGCCGTCCATCGACCCTGCAATGAATCCCGCGACCATTGAATCCCCCGCGCCGACTGAGTTCTTCACCGTGCCTCTGCATACACCGCAGCGATGCATCATGCCGTTTTCGTCTATCAGCATCGCGCCGCTGCCCGCCATCGAGACGAGCACGTTCACTGCCCCCATCTCATGCAGCTTCCTCGCATAATGCTCGATCTCCTCATCGTCCGTCAGCTCTGTCCCGAACAACTCCCCCAGCTCACGGTCGTTGGGCTTTATCAGGAACGGCCTGTATTTGAGTACGTTCAGCAGCAGCTCCTTTGTCGCGTCCACGACTGTTTTTATCCTTTTGCCCGAGAGCCGCTGCATGATCCTTTCGTAGATATCCGCGGGAAGGCTGCTCGGGATACTTCCCGCAAGCACCAGTGTGTCTCCGTCCGTGAGCCTGTCAAGCTTTTCAAACAGTTCCTCCAGTGCATCCTCGCCGATATCGGGACCCTGCCCGTTCAGCTCCGTCTCCTCGTCGGCCTTGATCTTTACATTGATGCGCGAGCTGCCCTGTGCGAGCCGAACGAAATCCGCTCCAATGCCCATAGCCCTTACGCCGTTCTCGATAGCCTCTCCCGTGAAGCCCGCAGTGAAGCCCAGCGCCCTTGAGACTATCCCCAGCTCTTTGAGGACTGCCGACACGTTGATGCCCTTGCCGCCGAAATAGATCTCCTCTCTTGACGAGCGGTTCACCTCTCCGAGCTTCATTCCGCCTGTGTGTACCACATAGTCTATCGCGGGATTGAAGGTCACTGTGTATACCAACTGAATCATCTCCTTAGTTGTTCCCGAATGCGGGCAGCTGCCCCCTCGGACGCTTCGCTGTCGGCTTTATTGATCTTCGGCAGCAAATATCATCGTAAGTATGTTTTTGTCATTCTTGCGGGAATACCGCACCTTCTCCGCGATCTGCATGACCATTCGTATACCCATGCCGCCGCTGTCATAATCGTCAAAGGCCTTTTCGTCGGGGATATTTGCAAGCGGGTCAAAGGCTGCACCGCTGTCCTCAAAACGCACTGCCAGTCTGTCCCTGCTGCGTCTTATCACTGTGCCGATCTTCTCCGAGCCCGAGTATCTCACGATGTTTACAAACATCTCCTCGCACGCGAGGGCTATCCTCCGCTTGTTCGGCATACCTTCCGCAAGCCCGAGCAGCCTCCCGCGCATCTCCCCGAGAGAGCTCATTTCGCAGGGCAGCTCGTCCGTGCTGCTCTCACCTTCGATATCGTATCTGAGCGTGAGAACGGTTATATCGTCCGACTGCACGCAGCCCTCGGAGAAGCTGCGCACAGCATTTATCACCGATCGGGCAGTCTCTTCCGCAGTCACTCCGACGGCAAGCTCCAGCAGCCGCTGCTCGCCGAAAAGCTGTTTGTCGGCCGAGACTGCCTCGGTTATCCCGTCGGTATACACGGTAACACATTCGCCGCTGCCGAGCATCACCGTCTCGTCGATCATGCCTGCGTCCTCAAACAGTCCGAGCGCTATCCCCGTATCGGGATCAAGGAACCTGTTCTTACCGCCGCCTGTGAGCAGCGGACGGGTGTGCCCCGCATTTGCAAACACCAGCTCACCCGTGAGCGGGTCGAATGCCGCGGCAAATACCGTGACGAACATTCCCTCGGGATTTTCGGCGCACAGCTCGTCGTTCGCAGCGTTCAGCGCCTCTGCGGGTGAAAGGCCCATGCGCAGCTTTCCCCTTATCATGTTCATTACCATCGCCATGAACAGCGCCGCCGCGATCCCCTTTCCCGATACGTCCGCGATAACGAAGAACACCTGACCGTTCATTTCAAACAGGTCGTAGAAGTCGCCGCCTACCTCCCTGGCAGGCTCCGCCCCCGCGAACACCTCGTAGCCGAAGCCCGAGATGCTGCTTTGCTTCGGCACCATACCGATCTGTATGCTCCTTGCGATATTCAGCTCCGCCGCAGTCTTTGCACGCTCCTCCGTCATGGCTCTGAGGTTCCCGATGTAGCCGCGGATATCGTCACTCAGCTTGTTGAAGGAATTGTTGATCTCCTTGATCTCGTGATAGGAGTGAATGTCAAGCTTTTCCTGCTCATGCTCGGGGTCAAAGCTGTTCATCTTGACCGATATTTTCTTGATCGGACTGAACACCTTCCTGCTCAGCACGATGAGCAGCACTCCCAGCACTGCCGTCAGCACCGCCGTTATGACGATAACGATGCGTGCCGTGTATCCGAATGCCTTCCTGCGCACAGCCGAAACGTCGAAGTCGATACCCACAACGCAGGCGGTTTCTCCGTCGGTGATGAGCGGGAAGTAATATATCAGCACATTGCCGTACCTGTTGTTTACGGGGCATGGACCCGTAAAGCTGCCGCCCGCGGCATTGAGTATGTTGTCAAGATCATAGTCGGGTATCCTGACTCTTACACCGAGCCCTCGTTCCACCTGCACCACATCGTCCTCGGCATCGTCCGATGCGGCAGTCATGATGTAGCGCATATCCCTTTCGTCTTCAACATTGAAAAGATATGTGTATTTCGCTCCCGTAAGATCGCAGAGCCCTTTCAGGTATTCCCGAACAGCCTGATATATGGCCTTGTCTTTTTCATTGTCCAAAGAATCCGTGGAGCTGTATTTCACTATATTGATGTGCTCAAAGGTATCGGCAACAGTCTTCGCAAAGTACTGCGCATCAGCCGTGCAGGTCTCCGAGGTGAATCGGCTGAAATAGATCCAGGTTATCAGAGTAAGCACAGCCGCCGTCGCAATTATAAGCAGTATGGCTGTGACCGCGATACGTCTCAGCGCATAGTTGCGCAGCTTTATGCCCTGCCTCATTGTATGCTGAGGCGCTTGTCAAATCCCGTCATGCGAAAAACGTCCCTGATCTCTATCGAGGCATTGATGATGGTGACCGCACCGTTCATATGCTTGTATGCTGCCACGATGAGCCTCAGCCCCGCAGAGGATATATATTCCAGCTTCTCCATATCGATCGTCAGCTGAGTGATGTCGGGACCGAGCGTGTCCAGGACCTCCTTGAATTCGTCGGCACTCTGAGTATCCAGCCAGCCCTCGGGTCTGATAACAGCAGTGCTTCCGTTTATCTCCTTGGTGATATTCATTGAATGTACTTCCTTTCGGTCTTGTGATCTCATGCCGCAGCATGGCCTATAACACTATGTTACCATATTCTTTCGGATTTTTCAATCCCAAAATCGGAATTAACAGCCATTTTTAAAAATACTTGATTTGTGCTGTGCTCTATTGCAAAAATTGTAAATTAGTGATATAATGTAAACGGTCATCAAAAGTGAACGGAGGAACAGCCATGAACAGAATAATATCAATGATAAAGCACTGCGTTGAACGCTATCCCGACCGCTCTGCCCTCACCGATATGGACGGCGGCAGTCTGACGTATGCCGAGCTCGATATGCTTGCGCGGAGAGTCGCTGCAAGGCTCGTGCGGCAGGGTGTGCAGCCGCGTGACTATGTTACGGTCGAGCTGCCGAGATGCAGGGAGTATATCGCGGCAGAGCTCGGCGTGTGGTACGCGGGGGCGGCTTACGCTCCGCTCTCGGACGAGTACCCCGAGGACAGGCTCGGCTATATCCGCAGTAACTGCTCCGCCGCCGCTGTGATAAACGAGAGATTCATGCGCGGCATAGAGCTTGAAGCTCCGCTGTCAGAAACAGTTGATACGGAGGAGAGCTTCCCCGCGCTGCTCAACTATACCTCGGGCTCAACGGGCAGACCGAAGGGTGTCATGCACGATTTTCTGAGTATCTCCGATGCGGTCGGGCGTTTCAACAAGCTCGCCTGTTTTGATGGCAGCAGCCGATATGCCGCAGGCAGCCCGCTCACGTTCATCGTGTCTTCTCAGATGATCTGGTCTCCGCTCAGCTGCGGAACAGAGGTCTTTCTTGTGCCGTTCGACACAATGCGCGATCCGGAGCTTCTTTCCGAGAGCTTTGAGCGCTTCGGCATAACTCATTCATTCATAAGCCCGAAGATGCTTAAAATGTTCAGACAGCGCGGCAGCTCACTGAAAATGCTGTTTTCGGGCGGAGAGCGGGTCTCCGACAGCTTCTCGGATGATTATGAGATCTGCTGCCTTTACGGTCAGACCGAGACGACGGCAGCGGTCACCGCATTCCGTCTTGACAAACAATACAGCAATACCCCCGTCGGCAAGGCGCTTGACGGGATATATACTTATGTGCTCGACGAGCAGGGGAATGAAGCGCGTGAGGGCGAGCTGTGTGTCACGGGGCATCTTGCCTCGGGCTATCTCGGGCTGCCCGAGCAGACGGCTAAGACTTTCGTGCCGAACCCGTTCAGGGAGCGCGACGGAATGGAGACTATGATAAGGACGGGCGATATCGTCCGCCTTGATGAGAACGACAACATCGTTTACCTCAACCGCCGTGACTGGATGGTCAAGATCAACGGTCAGCGCGTAGAGCCGGGCGAGATCGAGACTGTCCTGAAAGCAGTGGACGGCGTTGACGAGGCTGCCGTAAAGGACTTTAAGAATCAGTACGGGCAGGTGTATCTCACAGCATATTATGTCGGCAGTGAGAGCATCGGCAGTGACTATGTAAGGTCCTGCATCGCGGATAAGCTCCCCGATTATATGCTCCCCGCGTTTTTTGTAAGGCTCGGTAAGCTCCCTCTCAACGCCAACGGCAAGCTCGACCGCGCAGCTCTGCCCGAGCCCGAGGCGGGAAGCTTCAAGGCGGAGTATGCCGCTCCGTCTACCGATATGCAGCGTGCGCTCTGTGCTGCCTTTGAGAAAATACTCGGCGTTGAGGGCATCGGTATCGACGATTCGTTCCTTGCACTCGGCGGCGATTCGATACGCTCGGCGGCAGCTGCGGCGGAGTGTGCGGCATTCGGGATACATACTGCCGATATCTTCGCGGGAAAAACTCCCCGCGGTATAGAGCAGCTCATGCTCGGAAAGGCATCGTCGCAGCGGCTCGTCAGAAAGCAGCAGCGCGAGAGCGTTTACCCCCTCACCCCCTACGAACGCGGAATGTATCTCGAACAGAAAATGTCACCCGATTCGACCGTGTATCTGCTTGATCTGATATTCAGCATCAGCGGTGCCGACAGCGGGAGAGTGACAGCTGCGCTCGGTAAGGTGTTCGCAGCGCATGAGGCGTTTCATTCCTATTACAGCGAGAGGAGCGGCCGCCCTGTCCGTGTCGTAACGAACGAGCTGCCCGAGATAAGCATTGCCTCCGCAGCCTCCCGCGAGGAGGCTGCCGCGCTTGCCGCGAGCTATGCCGTCCCGTTCGATCTCAACGCGGGTATACCCGTCCGCGCATTCGTATACGAGCACCCGAACGGCATCGTGCTGCACATTGCAATACACCATATAGCCTTCGACGGAGGCTCGGCAGGTACGCTCTTCCGTGAGCTTACCGCCGCGCTCGAGGGCAGAGAGATTGGTGCGCCCGAACTCGATCTGTCCGATCTGTATGAGCAGAGCCTTGACAGGGAGCCTGACAGCGGGCTTGGATATTACCGCACTCTTTTCGCCGACGGTGTTCCCGTCAACGATCTGCCCATACGCGGCAAGCGTCCAAAGATCCACCCTCTTTCCGACAGGGAACTGGTGTTTGCCTATAGCTGCGGTCAGCTCACAGAGCTTGACAGAGCTGCCAAGCGCTTCGGCATCACCGAGTTCGAGCTGATCTTTGCGGCAGCTGCACTCACGGCGGCAAGGTATTCGGGCACGGAGGATATCGTGCTCGGCATACCGACGAATATGCGCCCCGCCGAGGCGGAGGACGTTATCGGTATGTTCGTCAACACCGCCCCCGTAAGGGTCCGCCCCGTGAGAAAAGCGGCTCTCTCGGATTATCTGTCGCAGACGAGCACCGCCGTAAGACAGGTCACCTACGGTGCCGATCTGCCGTTTGAAGATGTGGTCAGGGAGTTCGTGAAGCAGCGCGACGAGTCCCGCAACCCGATGTTCGATATAAGCGTGAACTATATGACAATGCCCGATGCCTATGAGCGTGACGGGCTTCGCGTGGAGCTCGATGTTCCGCTGCAAAAAATGAGCCGCGATATCGGTATCGTCATACGCAAGGATAACAGCGGCCTGAAATTCATGCTGCAATATTCCTCCGAGCTGTTCGATGATGTCATCATAGAGAACTTTGCCGAGCAGCTCCGCCATACGGTAAAGCTGATAGCAGAGGGTGCGGGAACGGTCGGCGAGGCTGCCGAGCTGCCCGACAGACAAAGAGAGCAGCTGATGAGCTTTTCCTGCGAGGCAAGGGCGGATATCCCCGTTACCCTGCTGCATAAGCTGTTTGAAAAGGCAGCCGCGGAATCCCCCGACAAGACCGCACTGATAGCCGTTGACGATACTCTCACATTCAGACAGCTCGATGAGCGTGCCAATATCGCCGCCACCGGCCTTATCAGCCGC
>CAMOFU010000112.1 GCA_946613705.1 uncultured Clostridia bacterium | reverse complement strand
GACCGTCCCGAGCAAGCTTTCACTCACCATCAGCGGAACGCTCTGAAAGCTCCCCCAAACCAAACCGTGACCGAATAATAAAACGGTATCTCTCCCGCTTTGGGAGAGGTACCGCTTTGCTTTTACAATTTACAATATAGTACTGTCCTAAACCAGATCCGGTCAGCGATCATCAGTTGTTGATGAGCTTGTCCTCATCGCTCCAGCTGTAGAGCTTTCTGATCTCTGCGCCGACCTTCTCGGAGGGATGCTCGCTTGCGAGCTTTCTCATAGCCTTGAAGTGTACCTGACCGCCTGCGCTGCTCATGTCAAGCAGGAAGTCCTTAGCAAATGCGCCGCTCTGGATATCGGCAAGCACCTTCTTCATAGCCTTCTTGGTGTCCTCGGTGATGATCTTGGGACCTGTGATGTAGTCGCCGTACTCAGCTGTATTGGAGATGGAATACCTCATGCCTGCGAAGCCCGACTGATAGATCAGGTCAACGATCAGCTTCATCTCATGGATGCACTCGAAGTATGCATTTCTCTCGTCGTAGCCTGCCTCAACAAGTGTCTCGAAGCCTGCCTGCATCAGAGCGCATACACCGCCGCAGAGAACAGCCTGCTCACCGAAGAGGTCGGTCTCGGTCTCGGTGCGGAAGGTAGTCTCGAGGATACCTGCTCTTGCACCGCCGATGCCTGCGCCGTAAGCGAGAGCAAGGTCAAGAGCGTTGCCTGTAGCGTCCTGCTCAACAGCAACGAGACAAGGAGTACCCTTGCCCGCCTCATACTCGGAACGAACGGTATGACCGGGAGCCTTGGGAGCGATCATCGTAACGTTCACGAAGGAAGGCGGAACGATGCAGCCGAAGTGGATATTGAAGCCGTGAGCGAACATAAGGGTCTTGCCCTCGGTGAGGTTCGGCTCGATATCGCTCTTGTAAAGAGCAGCCTGCTTCTCGTCGGGGATAAGGATCATGATGATGTCGGCAGCCTTTACAGCCTCGGCAGTCTCCATTACCTTTACGCCCTGGCTCTCAGCCTTTGCCCAGCTCTTTGAACCCTTGTAAAGACCTACGACAACGTCAACGCCGCTCTCCTTGAGGTTGAGCGCATGAGCGTGACCCTGCGAACCGTAGCCGATGATAGCGACTTTCTTGCCCTTGAGAAGATTAAGGTCGCAGTCCTGCTGATAAAAGATTTTTGCCATTTTTACATTCCTCCAGATTGATAAAATTTATTTGCAGACTAAGCCGATAAACGGCAAGGTCAAACATTTCAGATCACAGATCACAAGCCGTGCAGCAGCACAATGAACAATTAACAGGCTTATTTCTTTCTGTCCATAGTCTCCGCGCCCTTCTGAATGGCGATGGTGCCTGTTCTCACCAGCTCGATGATGCCGTAGGGGGCGACTATCTCGATAAAGCGCTCGAGCTTGTTGTACCGTGCGCAGATCTCAAGGGTAACGGTCGTCAGCGTAACATCGACGATCTTTGCCTCGGTCATCTCCGCGATAGTCATGATCTCGCTGCGCTTCTCGGCGGGGCAGTTGAGCTTGACCATCATCAGCTCTCTCGCAAAGCACTCATCCTTCTGCAGCGTTCTCACCTTGATGACCTCGATAAGCTTGTTGAGCTGCTTTTCTATCTGCTCAACGGTATGCTCGTCACCGTCGGCGATTATCGTTATGCGGGACACCTCGGGGTCATGGGTAGGTCCCACGGCAAGGCTTTCGATATTAAAGCCGCGCCTTGAAAACAGTCCCGTGATGCGCGAGAGCACACCGCTGTGATTTTCAACAAGTACAGAAATCGTATGCTTCATTTTTATTCCTCCGTAAACTTGAATGTATTCATTATCCTCTCGGTCTCGTCATACAACTCATCGAACATCTCAGCGGGCACCGAGAACGTGATAACATACTGTAAGCAGTTATGCACCGCATAAAACTGTCTGGCGATCGACTTTGATGTGCCGTTGTCATATTCCGATCTCAGCTCAACGAATTTTTCGCCGTTGTATTCCGCGATGCCCTTGCCCTCAAAAGCGACCCCGTTTGCAGACCGTTCCTGCTGCTCCATTGACAGCAGCAGCATCTGTTCAAGGTTCTCGGCATTGAGCCCCTGAAGTGCTTTGTCATAGACAGGCTTCATCACATTGAAAACAGGGCACTGACTTCCGTTGGGCTTGTAGACAACAGCCAGATCCATTCCCTCAAACTCCGAAGCATCTATCCCTCTGCTCTGAGCATCGTCTGCGGCCTGTCTGCCCATTTCATCCATCCGATCGCTCATATCCGTCCACCCCTCACCGAAGCTGACCGTGTAGCCCGTTCCTGTCAAGGTAAAGCCCTCATCGGCAGCAGAGTCATTCTCTGCGGGCTCCTCCTTGGTTTCTGCCTTGCTTTCGTCCGCGGCGCTTTCCTTTTGCTCGGCGGGGCTTTCAGTATCCTCCGCCCGAGAGCTGCTCTCTGCCTCTGACACCGATGAGCTTTCGGCAGCGGAGCTTATCTCAGCCGCCAACGATGCCGCAGCAGCCACACTTTCAGCCGAAGATCCCTTATCTGTATCCCCGCAGGCAGCCATAGACAGGCATATGACCGATACGGCGGCAACTGCTGCCGCTCTTTGTATAATCTTCATTTACTATTCTCCTTGCCTTACGCGAGGGTCGCAGCATTCTCATCGACCATGACCTCAACGAGTGCGATGCCGTCATAGCCCGAGAGCAGCTCTATCGCTTCCTGCTCGGACTTCTCGTCGGTAACGCGGCAGCTTTTTATCCCGTAGGCATCAGCCAGCTTGATAAAATCGGGTGAGCCGTCGAGGAACACCGCAGTTTCCCTGCCGTTATAGCCGTTGGTCTGGAGCTCTCTGACCATACCGAGCCGACCGTTCGTCATCACCACGACCTTGACATTAACACCGTGCTGAACAGCGGTCGCCAGCTCCATCATACTCATTTGCAGCGAACCGTCGCCGCAGATCGCAACCACCGTTCTGTCGGGAGCTGCCATTTTAGCGCCTATAGCGGCGGGCAGCGAATAGCCCATCGTGCCCATGCCGCCCGAGGTCATGAAACGTCCTCCTCTGCCGATATGGTAGCCCGTAGCAGTCCAGATCTGATTCTGACCGACATCTGCAACGACCACCGTATCATCGGGCAGGCTGCGCGAGAGCTTATCAATAAACTCCCTCGGCACGACAGTTCCTTCCTTCGCCTTGCCGAACTCACGCTTCTGTCTGTAGCTGTCAAGCTGCGCGATCCACTCGGTATGCTCCATCGGCTTAGCGATCTCGCAAAGCTGAGCGAGCACATTTTTGGCATCTCCCACCAGCGGCAGGTCTGCGCCGATATTCTTGCCTATCTCGGCAGGGTCTATATCTATATGAAGTATTTTCGTGGTTTTTTCAAGTGAGAGCGGAGTCCTTACTGCTCTGTCGCCCACTCTTGCGCCGACCAGAAACAGCACATCGCACTCGTTGACAGCAGTATTGGCGCTCTTCACGCCGTACATACCGAGCATTCCGAAAAACAGCGGGTCATCGTCCGAGAACACGGATATACCCATCATCGTAGTGATAACGGGGATATTCATAATATGTGCAAGCTTCACGACCTCCTCCTGAGCATTCGATGCAAACACACCGCCGCCGATACAGATAAGAGGTTTTTTGGCCTTGACGAGCGCACTCATAACGCGCTTTACCTGAAAGGCATTTCCCTTTACAGTAGGCTTATAGCCCCTGATCTCCACACTCTTGGGGTACACAAAATCTATCTCTGCCCGCTGAACGTCCATCGGCATATCTATCAGCACGGGCCCCGGACGGCCGCTGCCTGCGATATAGAACGCCTCCTTGAACACGCGCGGGATATCATTCGGATCCTTAACGAGATAGCTGTGCTTGACGAAGGGTTCTGCCGCACCTGTTATATCGGCCTCCTGAAAAACGTCCGAGCCGATCTGTTCGGTATTTACCTGACCGGTGATACAGACTATCGGTATTGAATCGGCATATGCGGTAGCTATAGCGGTGATAAGGTTCACAGCACCCGGTCCGGAGGTCACGACACAGACTGCGGGCTTTCCCGTGATACGTGCCATACCGCTTGCCTCATGCCCTGCATTCGCCTCATGGCGCACGAGAACGTGTCTTATCCCCGAATCCATAAGCGCATCATAGAACGGGCAGATAGCCGCCCCCGGATAACCGTAAACGGTCTTAACGCCCTCAGCCTTGAGACATTCCACCATAGCTTCGCAAGCTTTCATTTTCATTCACTTCGCCTCCGAATGGTAAAAATTCACTACTGATAAATTATTATAACACATTACTGCGTTAAAATCAATAGCTATTTTATAAAATTCTTTTTCTTTGATTTATTTGGGCATTTTGGTATCGATATTAGAGCATAGTCTGGCCGTCCTTCAGGATACCGAGATGCTTATAGGCAAGGGCAGTGGCGCATCTGCCTCGCGGAGTACGCGAGATAAAGCCGAGCTGCATCAGATACGGCTCACATACATCCTCAAGGGTGACAGCCTCCTCACCGATGGCAGAAGCGAGAGTTTCCAGCCCGACGGGACCCCCGCCGTAGCCTTTGATTATCATTTCGAGCATACGCCGATCGAGCTTATCGAGCCCGAGGTCATCTATATCGAGCTTATCGAGAGACATTCCTGCGATCTCCGCGGTTATCCTGCCGTCTCCGATAACATCGGCAAAATCGCGGACGCGCTTCAGGAACCTGTTAGCGATACGCGGAGTACCTCTCGAACGCGAGGCAAGCACCATAGCCCCTTCCTTATCGCACGGCACACCGAGTATGACCGCAGACCGCATAATGATCTCGCACAGCTGCTGAGGGGTATAAAGCTCAAGGCGCTCTATTACTCCGAAGCGGTCTCTCAGCGGTGCAGACAGCTGACCCGAGCGGGTGGTCGCGCCCACAAGTGTGAATTTGTTAAGCTCGATGCGTATACTTCTTGCAGCAGGACCCTTACCCATAATAATATCGAGAGCATAATCCTCCATCGCCGGATACAGCACCTCCTCGACCTGTCGTGAGAGGCGGTGTATCTCATCAATAAACAGCACATCACCTTTTTCAAGGTTAGTGAGTATAGCCGCGAGATCCCCGGGCTTCTCTATCGCGGGTCCCGATGTGGTGCGGATATTGACTCCCATCTCGTGAGCAATGATCGTTGAGAGCGTGGTTTTCCCGAGCCCCGGGGGACCGTACAGAAGGATATGGTCGAGACTGTCTCCGCGTTTTTTTGCCGCCTGTATATACACCGACATATTCTCCTTCACCTTATCCTGCCCGATGTACTCCGCAAGCGTCTTCGGGCGAAGGGTAAGCTCATAGTCCTCACCGTCGTCCATCTTTATCGGCTCCGGCGAAACGAACCTGTTTTCAAAATCAAAATCACTGGTCTCTATCATAACTGTTCTCCGTTATTCATTCAGTATTTCAAGCCACTCGTAGCTTCCTGTCCTCGGTATCTTCGGACAAAGACTGTCCCTCTGCCAGGTGCGGCTGTTGTTCTCTATGTAAGCCGCAAGCGCCTCGGCCTCTTTATCGCTCCGTACTATCCGATCTATGTATGTCCTCGCAAATACTCTTATTCCAAGATACTTCGTAAGTGCCTGCTTCATCTGACCGATCACGGTCGGAAGGTCGGTTTGGGCGGCTATTAGCCGCCCCGAAGCAGCGCGGATCCCGAATCGGATAAGCATATGGACATGGTTCGGCATGACCGTCACCTTCTCCACCTTGACACCCGTGTAATGGAAATCGATCTCACCGATAAAGTGGCTGACTGCGAGCCCGCATTCGGACAGTATCGGCTCCTCGTCAAATGGCTCGTCCTCGCGGCGGCTGATAGCCGCCAGGAAACACCGCCAGTCCCACAGGATGCAAGCTCCCTGCCTGACCACAAGCGTAACAAAATAAAGACCCGACCCGCCGTAATCATGCCCCTTGAGTCTTCTTGGTCTGAGCTTAGCAGGCTTCATCAGTATCTCACCAAAGCCTTGAGAGCGCCCTTGATAAGCTCCTCGACCGAAAGAGACGGGTCAAGCTTGGAAACAGCTCCCGCCGCCTCAGCCGCAGAGTACCCCAGCACTTCAAGTGCAGTTATCGCTTCGCCTGCACTTCCGCCGCCGATCGGTGCAGAGATCGACTTTTGTCCGCGCACCGAGATCGTCTCGCCCGCGACCTTGTCCTTCAGCTCTAAGCAAAGCCTCTCCGCTGTCTTTTTGCCTATGCCCTTGACCTGAGTAAAGCTCTTTGAGTCTCCCGTTGCAACTGCCAGCGCGAACTGCTGCGGGCTCATCGCAGAAAGTATCGAGATCGCAGCCTTCGGTCCCACTCCCGATACTGATATCAGCAGCCGAAAGCTCCTCAGCTCCTCTGCGTCCGCAAAGCCGAACAGATCTATCCCGTCCTCGCGGACATTCAGATGCGTGAGCAGCGTTACCTCCTCCTTGCCTGCGATCTTCTGCAAAGTCGCAAGGCTCGTTCTGCACGCATATCCCACACCGCCGCATTCTACTACAGCAAGCTCACCGTCTGTGTGTATAAGCTTGCCCGATACCGAGTATATCATATCACTCACCCTTTGTCTGTTTTTTCATTCTTTTTCTTTTTCTTTTACCCTGCCGCTGCGATCATATCCTTACGGCTGCTTCACAGCCTGTTGCTCCTTTCGACCTGCCGTCTGCCCAGCGACAGCCCGTGAGTTATCGCCAGCGCGACCGCATCGGCAGTGTCGTCAGGCTTGATGATCGCTTTAAGATGCAGCATATTCCTCACCATCTCCTGCACCTGATGCTTTTCTGCCCTTCCGTAGCCGACTATCGAGCTCTTTACCTGAAGCGGCGTGTACTCATATATCGGTATGCCCGCCGTGATCGCAGGCAGCAGCGTGACGCCCCTCGCCTGAGCTACATCAATGACCGTCTTCTGATTGGTGTTGAAAAACAGCTTTTCTATGCTCATCTCATCGGGATGGTGCGTTTTCACTATCAGCGTCATGTCGTCGAATATCGCTTTCAGCCGTCTCTCAAACGGCATATCCGCCGCCGTGGTTATCGCACCGCAGTCTATCAGCGAAAAATGCCCGCTCACACAGTCCACCACTCCGTATCCGACTATCGCATACCCGGGGTCTATCCCAAGTATCCTCATTTCCTTCACCTCATCAAAGCAATCTGACTTGTACCTATTAATTATACCACATACCGCCCGACATTTCAAGTACCACGTTCATGCCGAAAGGAACGTGCCGAAAAGGGACCAAAGGAAAAGCAAAGCAAGCCAAAGCAAAAAAACATTGACAATCCGTCGGTTATGTGATATACTGATATTTAGGCCGCTGTGGTGGAATAGGCAGACACAAGGGACTTAAAATCCCCTTAATCTTTTTAATTTCATAATTTTGGTCTAATAGGCTTATAAGTCATTATTAGACGTGCTCGTGTGGCGGAATAGGCAGACGCAACGGACTTAAAATCCGTCGGTAGCGATACTGTACCGGTTCAAGTCCGGTCACGAGCACCATTATCCCAAGATAGGCTTCGATTTTCAGAAGCCTATCTTTTTTTCTTAAAAATCCCCTGTATTT
>CAMOFU010000111.1 GCA_946613705.1 uncultured Clostridia bacterium | reverse complement strand
ATCGGAGGCCTCTACACCGTGGAAGCCTCCGACGGTGTTTATGAATGCAAGGCACGCGGGATATTCCGCAAAAAGGGTATCTCTCCCGTCTGCGGCGACAGGGTGAGCATCTCGTTTGAAGCAGACGGCGGAGGAGTCATCGACGAGATCGAGGAGCGGCGCTCGCTGCTTATAAGGCCGCCGCTCGCAAATCTGGACAGGCTGTTCTTTGTGTCCTCTGTCTGCGAGCCCGTGCCAAATCTGCTGCTGCTGGATAAGTTCATTGCTATAGCTGTTTATAAGAATATAGAGCCTGTTGTAGTGTTCACCAAGACCGATAAGCAGGACCCGACCGAGCTTGTGAGGATATACAGAAAGGCAGGCATCAAGGTGATCTCTGTGAATAATGTTACGGGCGAGGGCAGTGACGAGGTGAAAAAGCTGCTTGTCGGTAAGCTCTCGGCATTTACGGGAAATACGGGGGTAGGGAAGTCGTCGCTGATGAATAATATCTTCCCCGACCGTGAGATAGCAACGGGTGAGATCAGCCGCAAGCTTGGCCGCGGCAGACATACGACACGCCATGTTGAGCTTTACAAGCTTGGCGACGGCGGATATGTCGCCGATACTCCGGGGTTCTCGTCATTTGATACAAACAGATACGATATTATTTTTAAAAATGAGCTTGCCGACTGCTTTGTGGAATTCGCAGAGTTTAAGGACAAATGCAGGTTCGGGGATTGCAGCCATACCTCTGAAAAGGGCTGTGCTGTGATAGAAGCCGTAGCTGAAGGGCTGATACCTCGGTCGAGACATGAAAGCTATGTCGAGATGTATAACGAGGCGGCCAAGCTCAAGGAATGGGAGCATAAAAAATGAGCAGGTGCTGTTTGATTTTCGGCGGCGGCGATCCCGTCGGCAGGGAGACAGTATTCAGGGAACGCTGCGGCGATGAGCTTTTGATAGCTGCCGATAAGGGTTATCTGCTGATGCAGGAGCTTGATCTGTATCCCGATCTTATTATCGGAGATTTTGATTCGGCACCCGAGCCCGAGCATGAGAACAAGCGCGTCTATCCCCCCGAAAAGGACGATACCGATCTGATGCTTGCTATCAAAGCGGGTCTTGAACAGGGAGCCGACTGCTTTAAGATTTTCGGCGCTACAGGCGGAAGGCTCGATCATACCTATGCTGCGATCACTGCACTTGCATATCTGCTCGATCACGGCGCTTCGGGCATTGTTATCTCAGATAATGAGAGGATAATGATGATTGATCGCGGAAAGCACATTATCCCCGCTGTTCCCGAACATACGCTTTCGCTGTTTGCTTATTCCGCTGATGTAAAGGGACTGTGTATAAGCGGAGCAAAGTATAAGGCTAACGGCATAACGCTCAAAGCCTCGTTCCCGCTCGGGGTATCAAATGAGTTTGAAGGAGAGAATGCCGAGATCGGCTTCGATGAGGGCAGACTTCTTGTCATTTGTTCAAGACAGTGAGCAAAATCCGATCCTGCGGCATAGTATGTATTACCATATGTATCAGGAGGTAATACTTATGAAGATCGTAGTAGTTAAGAGCAACAGATTTCTTTCAGGTGTCCTGAGACTGGTCTTTGGGATAAAAAAGGAGTATCCTTCGGAGTGACCGATCAATGACCGAGATCAAAGCTTGATGATCGTGAAAACCCAAAACAAGAAAACGGCGGTGCCGCAGGATCGGGCACCGCCGTTTTTTGCCTATAAAAATAATTAATGCCTACTACTATCGGCTGTAATAAGCATTAATTATCTATAGAATTATGAAAGGGATCAGATAAATTCAAATTAAGTTTGTTGTCTCTATCTCTCTTCGACAACTACATTATAGCACTCTTGTGTGAACCGAATATGAATTTTGGGGTATCTTTTTGGACTTTTTCAAAAAATCTGTACGTTTTATAGGACAAAATTAATGCTTATTACTATCGGCTGTAATAAGCATTAATTGTCTATAGAATTATGAAAGGGATAAAGTAGTTATCATATCAAGCCCAAAGATCTCTCTTTGTTGACTATATTATATCATCCCAGTGTGAACCGAATATGAATTTCAAGGGGGTATCGGGAAAAACATTTTCACTTATCAATTTGCGATCTGTGATCCGCAAGCTGAAAAGTCATAAAAGCAAAAAATTAATGCCTACTACCTATCGGCTGTAATAAGCATTAATTTTCTATAGAATTATGAAAGGGATTTTTCGACGAATCATAAAACTTAAAGCCTTGAGCAGATTACAACAGCTGTTGTAAGAGGGAAGTGAGGTGAGCTCTGCTTTAAGTTTTATCATTCGTCAAAGCTCGTTAAGAGTTGTTCTCTCTTCGACAAATATATAATATCACTTCTATGTGAACCGAATATGAATTTTAGGGTAAAAAAACGGATAGATAACCATTGGCAAAAATGAATTTTTTGTAAATAAAATATTTGAAAATGTTAATTACAGGTTCACATATATCTGTTATAATAAAACTGACTAAATAGCTATGTATTCAAAAAAGGAGGCGTATCCCGTGTTTCAGGTGCTTGTAGTAGAGGACGACGCAAGCTTGAGAAAGCTTATGTCTGCCGCTCTGAAGCAGAACGGCTATATCCCGTTCACTGCCGAGGACGGATTGAAGGCACTGGAGGTGCTTGACCGTACAAATATTGATCTTATCATTTCCGATATAATGATGCCGAATATGGACGGCTATGAGCTTACCACTCAGCTCAGGCGGGCAAATTTCGATCTGCCTATCCTTATGGTTACAGCTAAGGAGAGCTTTGAGGATAAGCAGCGCGGTTTTATGTCGGGAACAGATGATTATATGGTCAAGCCTATAGATGTCAATGAGATGATACTGCGTGTCGGTGCGCTGCTAAGGCGGTCAAAAATGGTCTCCGAGCATTCGCTTTCGGTGGGCAGCTGTGTGCTGGATTTTGATGCACAGTCAGTCAAGGTGGGCGATGAAGCCGCGGTAACTCTGCCGCAGAAGGAATTCATGCTGCTTTTCAAGCTGCTGTCCTCGCCGAATAAGATCTTTACACGCCGTCAGCTGCTTGATGAATTGTGGGGGATGGAGAAGGACGTTGACGAGAGAACGGTCGATGTGCATATAAAGCGTCTGAGAGAAAGATATAAGGAAAACCCTAATTTTGAGATAATCACGGTCAGAGGGCTGGGTTATAAGGCTGTTAAAAAGGTTTAGGCGGTGAGTTGAGTTGAAGGTCAGTCTACAGTTAAAGGTTACGCTGCTGTTCTTTGGTGTAATGCTGGCTTCTGCGTTGCTTTCTCTTGTCATACTTGTTATGATCTTTACCCCGATAATGAGAGAAAACTCTGAAAACCAGGTGCTTTCCGTTGCTTCGTCGATCAATCAGCTGTATAACAGCAAGAAGCTCAGCACCCTCGAGATCAAGTCGCTGCTGTCTATCCCTCCTATCACTATCGAGTCTGTTGACAGCGACAGTGAGTTTATCGAGAAGCACAGGTATGAGATACGGCTGAACAATTACTATGCCGAGACAAAGGGGCTTTTCCCGAGCTCTACTGCATATATGCAGCTCGGCGAGGATTACATTTCGATCAGCGCGACCTCAAAGGATAACAATTACTGGATAATCTACTTTGTGGTCATCCTGTCGTTTATCATATGTATCATGCTCGGTACTATGATAACTATCATTATCACAAGATATCTGCTGCGGCCTATCAACGACCTGAGTGTTGCGGCGTCTGAGGTATCAAGAGGGAATTTCTACGTCAGGGTAAGCGAGAGCGGTGCAAGTGAGTACCGCCAGCTCCAGAAGAATTTCAACCGCATGGCAGAGGAGCTTTCGGGCACCGAGACGCTAAGAGGCGATTTTATCAGCAATGTGTCGCATGAGTTCAAGACCCCGCTCGCTTCAATACAGGGCTTTGCAAAGCTGCTCCAGAACGATCAGCTTTCTCCTGCGGACAGGGCAGAGTATACGCAGGTCATAATCGACGAGACCGTAAGGCTGTCAAAGCTTGCAACAAATATCCTTAACCTTTCCAAGCTGGAGAACCAGACGACTATTGCCAATAAGATCAGGTTCTCGCTCGACGAGCAGATCAGGCGCATTATACTGATGCTCGAGCCCGAGTGGTCTGCAAAGAATATCAATCTTGATATAGCTCTTGACGATGTGAATTATTTCGGCAACGAAGACCTTATGGGGCAGATCTGGCAGAACATTATCAACAACGCGATCAAGTTCACTCCCGAAAACGGCAATATCAAGGTGCAGCTTTTCCGCACAGAGAATAATATCACTGCCCGTATATCCGATAACGGTCCGAGTATTTCCAAGGAAATGCAAAGCAAGATATTTGAAAAGTTCTATCAGGGCGATCATTCAAGAAAGACAGAGGGCAACGGTCTCGGTCTGGCTCTGGTAAAGCGTATAGTCGATCTTTGCGGCGGTACCGTTTTCGCAGAAAATCTTTATGAGGGCGGAGTGTGCTTTGTGGTCGAGCTGCCGTTTGTTATCAACGATATGATGAACTGAAAGGCTGTGTGTCTGTATGAAGCTGTCACAGACTGATATAGACAGAGCACTTGTATATATGGGCAGCGGCGGCAGGGATACAAGCAGCCTGATGCCGCTTGTGAAGGAGTGTTCCGATAGATTGTCGGAGGCTGTATCGCCGCTGTATATCTACAGGCTCTTTCCGCTGCTGCGCACTCGGCGAGGGTTAGAGGTCTGCGGCACCGAGCTTATCCTGACGGGCAATTCGATATCGGAGCATCTTGAAGGCTGCGGGAGCTGTATTCTGCTCTGCGCGACCTTGTCCTCGGGTGCGGATAAGGTTATAAGGCAGCTCGAAGCCTACGATATGGCGGCGGCTTTTGTGACCGACTGTCTTGCAAGCTCGGCTGTTGAAAGCGTATGCGACCGTGCCGAGGCTGAGATCAGGGAGCGGCTGCCGCGTAAATGGCTTACATGGCGGTATTCTCCCGGCTACGGCGATCTTCCGCTCGGGCTGCAAAGGACGTTTCTAAATGTACTTGATGCTCAGAAGCGGATAGGACTGAATGTTACCGACAGCGATATGCTCGTTCCGTCGAAGTCTGTTACTGCGGTCATCGGAGTGTCTGACAGTGAGATCGTAAGATCAAGGCGCGGCTGCACAGGCTGCAATATGTATGAAAACTGTAAATTCCGCAAAGGAGGAGATCATTGTGGGGCTCAGAGCTTTACTTGACAAAAAACAATTCATATTTCTTGACGGCGCTATGGGCACCATGCTGTTTGAAAAGGGGCTTAAAATGGGTGATATCCCCGAACTGCTGAATATCACCAGACCCGAATGGATCATAGATATCCATAAGCAGTACATTGATGCGGGTTCGGATATCGTTTATGCCAATACCTTCGGTGCAAACAGATACAAGCTGGAAAAGAGCGGAAAGCAGGTCAGCGAGGTCGTAAAGGCTGCTATCGGCTGTGCAAGGAAGGCTGCCGAGGGAAGCGGCGCTCTTGTTGCTCTTGATATCGGTCCGATAGGTCAGCTGCTCGAGCCTGCGGGTACCTTGTCGTTTGACGGAGCATATGATATTTTTGCAGAGATAATCAAAGCAGGCAGTGAAGCCGACCTGATAGTATTCGAGACGATGACAGATCTTCATGAGCTCAAAGCCGCAGTGCTTGCCGCCAAGGAGAATTCACAGCTTCCGATCATCACAACGATGACCTTTGAGCAGAATATGAGGACCTTTACGGGCTGCTCCGTTAGTGCAATGGCTCATACCATCGGCGGGCTCGGAGTAGATGCGGTCGGTGTCAACTGCTCGCTCGGTCCGAAGGAGCTTATGCCCGTTGTGAAGGAGCTTTCCGAAAATACCGAGCTGCCGATCGTTCTCAAACCCAACGCAGGCCTGCCGGATACGATCACGGGGGAATATAACATCACACCGAAGGAATTCGCCGAGCTGATGACAGAGCTCATACCGCTCGGTGTTAAGATCGTGGGCGGCTGCTGCGGAACATCTCCCGCTTTTATTGCAAATCTCCGCAAGGCATTCGCGGGAAAAAGGTATGTCAGACCCGAGTTTAAGCCTGTTTCTGTCTGCTGCACCCCTGCAAATACTGTTGTGATAGACAGACCGAGAGTGATCGGAGAGCGTATCAATCCTACAGGCAAGAAGCGTTTTAAGGAAGCGCTCCTTTCCAATGATATAGACTATATACTTTCGCAGGCGATCGAGCAGGTCCATGCGGGAGCGGATATTCTTGATGTGAATGTGGGACTTCCGGGGATAGATGAAAAGCAGATGATGGTAAAAGTCATCAAGGCGCTGCAAGCTGTGACCGATCTGCCGCTGCAGCTCGATTCTACCGACCCCGAGGTGCTCGATGCCGGACTGAGGATCTATAACGGCAAGGCTATCGTCAACTCTGTCAACGGAGAAGAAAAATCACTGCATTCGGTGCTTCCGCTCGTAAAGAAATACGGCGCTGCCGTGGTGGGTCTGTGCCTTGATGAGAACGGTATCCCCAAGACAGCAGATGAGCGCTTTGCGATAGCCGAGAGGATCGTTGCCGAGGCCGAGGCTGTCGGTATAGGACGTGAGAACGTGTTTATCGACTGCCTGACACTTACTGCATCTGCCGAGCAGGAGGGCGTTATGGAAACGCTGAATGCCCTTGAACGAGTTAGAAAAGAGCTCGGCTGCCAGACCGTGCTCGGTGTTTCAAACATCAGCTTCGGACTGCCCGCGCGTGAGATAGTCAATTCAAATTTCCTCACCATGGCACTCACAAAGGGGCTGACACTGCCGATCATCAATCCGAATATCGATGCAATGATGCAGTCGGTACGCGCATATAAGCTGCTTGCCAATTTTGACAAGGGTTCAAAGGAATTCATAGCAAGCTACGGCTCGGCTGTTCCGCAGGCTAAGACAGCAAACGAGCCTGCCAATGTTGATCTGCCGTATGCGATCGCCAACGGGTTAAAGGGTGAGGGCGCAAGGATAACCGAGAAACTGCTCGATAGTCAGGACGCTATGTCGATCATCAATGATCTGCTGATCCCCGCGCTTGACAAAACGGGTGCCGATTTTGAAGCAGGCAGGATATTCCTTCCGCAGCTGATACAGTCGGCGGGAGTTGCCCAGAGCTGCTTCGAGGTGATAAAGAAGCATCTTTCCGAGAGCGGTGAAAAAGCCGAGAGCAAGGGTAAGATCGTGCTTGCCACTGTCAAGGGCGATGTTCACGATATCGGCAAGAATATCGTGAAGGTGCTGCTTGAGAACTACGGCTATGACGTTATTGATCTCGGAAAGGACGTTGACTGCCAGCTGGTGGTTGATACTGCTAAGGAACAGGGCGTGCGCCTTGTCGGGCTTTCGGCGCTGATGACGACAACTCTGCCGAGTATGGAGAAAACGATACAGCTGCTAAACGATCAGCTGCCCGACTGCAAGGTGATGGTCGGCGGCGCTGTGCTGACTCCCGATTATGCCGAGCAGATAGGCGCAGACTTCTATGCGCGAGATGCAAAGGAAAGCTGCGATATCGCAAAGATCGTCCTCGGCTGAATAAAACTTGAATATCCTCCAATGATAGCTATGTTAATGCTTAACTTTCATTGGAGGTATTATTATGTCACACATCGAAAAGATAAGGTCATCTATCGT
>CAMOFU010000110.1 GCA_946613705.1 uncultured Clostridia bacterium | reverse complement strand
CTATGGCAGGCAGTGACAGTTGTGATCCATGCGGGCGATGGTGCGGCTTATCATTTGTTGATCGGTCGGGGAAACAGCGTTTGCTGCCTCCCTGTGTTTGCTGACCCTGTGATATGAACGTACAGCCCCCATGTGATGCACAGGGGGTATTTTTGCGCCCGTTTCAGAATTATATGAAACGGAGTGATATCAATGGATGAAATGAATATTATCGAGAGACCAGAGTATGTCGAGGAGATAGTCAGACTGATAAAGGGCAATGATTCACCCAAGACACTTTCGGAAAAGCTCGGAGATTACCACGGGAGCGACCTTGCGGACGCACTTGAACAGCTTGCACCCGCCGAGCGAAAAAAGCTTTTCCGAATATGTCCTCCCGAGCTCACGGCAGAGGCTTTCGAGCATCTTGATGAGGAAACGGCGGGGACGTACCTCGCAGAAATGGACATCAAGCGTGCCGCCTCGATAGTCTCCGAGCTGGAAACAGATACCGCTGCGGCAGTGCTGCACACCGTCGCAAAGGAGAAGCGCCTGCTGATAATCGATGAGCTGGCGGACGATGTAAGGGACGAGATCAGACTGATAGCCTCGTTCGACGAGGACGAGATCGGCAGCCGCATGACGACAAACTGCATCGTTATCCGCGAGAACATCACGGTAAAGCAGGCGATGAACGAGCTTGTGCGGCAGGCTGAGGAAAACGACAACATCTCGACGATCTTCGTCACCGACGAGAATGACGAGTTCTACGGCGCTATCGACCTGAAGGAGCTCATCACTGCAAGGAGCTCAACAGCGCTGAGCGACCTGATCGCCACAAGCTTCCCTTACGTTTACGCGCAGGAGAGCATTGATGACTGTATCGAAAAGCTGAAGGACTATTCCGAGGACTCGATACCCGTGCTGGACAACAACAGCCGCCTGCTCGGTGTCATCACGGCGCGGAGCGTCATTGAGGTCGTTGACGACGAGATGGGCGAGGACTATGCTCGTCTTGCAGGTCTGACCGCAGAGGAGGATCTCAACGAGCCGCTCAGGGAAAGCATGAAAAAGCGCCTGCCGTGGCTGCTGGTGCTGCTGGGGCTCGGAATGCTCGTGTCGAGCGTGGTCGGCGTGTTCGAGAAGGTCATCGCACAGCTTACGATCATCATGGCATTTCAGTCGCTGATACTGGATATGGCGGGAAATGTCGGAACTCAGTCGCTTGCGGTAACGATAAGAGTGCTGATGGACGAGAACCTAACTGTCCGACAAAAGGTACACTTAGTCACAAAGGAGATGCGCGTCGGTCTCTGCAACGGCATACTTCTCGGCGCTGTATCCTTCCTGTTCGTGGGGCTGTATATACACTTCTTCAAGCACAAGGGCTTCGGCTTCTCGTTCGCCGTATCGGGGTGCATCGGCTTCTCGCTGATACTGGCGATGCTGATATCGAGCGCGGTAGGCACGCTTATCCCGCTGTTCTTCAAGAAGATCAAGATAGACCCTGCTGTGGCATCGGGGCCGCTGATAACAACGGTCAATGACCTTGTTGCGGTTGTGACCTATTACGGTCTGAGCTGGGTACTGCTCATCGGTGTGTTCGGCTTCGCATAAAACTATTTACAACAGTAAGCGGTATGTTCCTGCATGGAGCACACCGCTTTTTGTGTCTGTAGAATTTACAATGTGTTAATAACTTTTCAATGCTTTTCGGGCACTACTATTATGAACGCATAACGATCTGCCGATCATAAAGCTATTGCGGTTCTGCACAGAATTTGAGTGAGTTTTTTGTGCATACCAACGAAATTTCGGTGCAGGCTATAAAAATATAGCGTACAGTGCGGAAAAATCGGCTCGAAATGCGTATATATAAACAGAGGACTTTTGGCATCCCGAATCATAAGAGAAACAAAGAGACATATTCGGGAACAATGCGGAAGCATTCTGAAAGAGCTATAGAGAACAAGAGAACAAAACGACGAAACCGAGATACCGAGAGGTGACGAACAAAATGAAAACAACGCACCGAAAGCGGAGGGCGCTTGCCCTGCGCTGCGGGTCGGCGGCTGCCGCAGCAATGCTGTTTCTCGGTGCCTGCGCTGCAAGAGCATCAGACAGCAGCCGCGGACAGCAGCCAAAACCTCCCGCAAGCATCACCTTCACAGATAAGTCTGCCGCGGCAGGCGCAGCAGCCAGAAGCACGCCCTCGGCGGCACAGAGCAGCACGGTCACAGCAAGATACCGCGATATCACGGCATATGTGACCGCCTTTGAGGACGAGCGCCTGAGCTTCACCTACAAGGGCAAGCGTTACAGCGTGCCGTTTAAGGCGGAACAGTTCGCTGAGCAGCTCCCGACAGACAAGCACAGAAAGACTGTCTCCGAGCTGGTGATAGCAAACAAGCTCGGCGAGGAGGTCAGAGGCAGGCTCAATGTCAGTGAGGATATGACCTCTGTAAAAAGCTGCGACGTTATCACTCCCAACGGCAGGCTGTTCGGAACAGGCTCCGAAAACAGCCGCCCCGATCTTCCGCAGGAGGACTACGACTACAGTATGCACCGCCGCGCAGGCTCTGTGTGCGAATTCGTCAACCTTGACCGCGCATTTGAAGCCGACCTCAATACCCTGCCGCAGATGCTCAAGGAAAACTACCCGCAGGATATACCCGTGGTAGAGATCACGGGCTATATGTTCACCGACGGGCGGTATATCCTTACCGACCTCTGCACCGAGTACAGAGACACCTCGCAGGGACGCGAGTTTTCGCAGTCGAACGAATGCTTTTCGCGGCTTACGGGATTTTTCGGCACCGTGCAGTCTGCATCTATCGACAGAGTCACGATGCTGCTTGACGACGGCATTACCGTCTGCTCATTCCCCTCCTGCTTTACCGACGGTGAGGTGACCGAGGGCAGCCGCATCATGGCGGCGGTATGCTGCGGGAGCTCGCTCTACGGCAGCGGCGAGAACAGGGTCTTTGACTATGCCGTGATCTACACCACCCCCGAGGATTATTTTCCCGCGGGCGGCTCACTGTCCGCCGCCTATGCCCTGCCTCTTGATGACGGCAGCGGTAATTTTGAAGCCTTCTACGCAGAGCAGTGACCCCCCTGCACTGTTCATATAAACGAGCCCCCGAGCATCGGAACGAACGATACTCGGGGGCTTTTGCTGTCTGTGTTATTTTACCTTGATCGACCTGACTGCGCTGTAGTTTCCGTAGCGTGTCGAGGTCGCCTTGCCGTCCTTGGTGATGAACGAACGCACCTTCACATACCATGTCTCGCCCGAATTCGGTACCCGCGAGAAATTCTCGGAGGTATCCGACAGGTTCGTCGAGGTATAGCTGTGAACGTTCTTTGCGAAGTTCTTGTCTGTGCTGTAGAGCACCTGATAGCCCGTGGTGCCGCTCTGTGCCTTGTTCCATGTGAGCTTGAAAGCGCCCTTGGTGGTCGTGATCGACCTGATCGCGTTCTTGGCGGGCTTGACTACAAAGGTCTTGGTGCGGGTCCCGCCGTATCTGCCCTTGCCGATTATCGTTATCTTCGCGGTGCCGAGCTGAGTGTTTGACGAATACTTCACGGTATAGTCGGTACCCTTTGTGAGCTTCCTTCCCGAGCTGTCCTTTACCGTTACGGTCGGTGTGATCGCAGAGCCCGTGTAGGTGTAGCTCGCATATGGTATCGTGATCTTGCTCATGACCTCGCCGATATGGTAAGTCTTTTTCAGCGTGCCGCGGTATTCGCCTTTGCCCTTGATCGTTACGGTCGCGGTACCGGGCTTCACATTGTTGGAGTAGGTGACAGTGTAGTCCTTGTCTTGTTTCAGCGTCATTCCGCCGCTCTTAACGGTAACGGTCGGGCGCTTGGCATTTCCGTCATAGCCGTAGCTGCTGTAGGACAGAGATGCGCTGCACTTGCTTATATCTATCCCGAAGCCGCTCTCTGTCAGTATCGGGTAATTGAAGCCCGCCGACGAGCCCGAGCTCTTAGTATAGCTTGATACTGCAAAATCGGAGAAAACGCTCAGCCAGTTGGTAGTCATCTGCTCGCCGATCCTGTGATCGCCGAAGTCCTTCCAGCTTTTCAGGAAGTAGTCATACAGGTGAGAGGTGCCTACCTGCTCGTAGCCGTTTGAATCCCATGTAACGTCGATGAAGTACCACTTGCCTGCAAGGTATACGGTATTCCATGCATGAGCGCCGCCGTTGCCCGTGCCTGTCATGATGCGGCAGGGCACGCCTACATCGTTCATGATCTTATAGAACGCATGGGCATAGCCGTCGCAGACGCTTCGCTTGCCGACGAGGGCATCGTAGAGCGTGCGCTTGCTGAGTGATTTATCGTATTTGATATTCTTTGCAAGATAATCATGCACCGCCTTGATCTTGCCGTAATCGTCCTTGCCCGAAAGCCCCAGATCCTTTTCGATCTTTGCCGCAGCATTCTTGGCAGAGGTCATCTGCGAGCTCGTCATACTATAGTCGATGTTATAGTTGATCGTCATTTTCGTGGAATCATAGCTTATCCCGATGCTTGAATTGAAGGTGTTTACCAGACCGTCGCCCGCATCGCCGTCGCCCGTGTAGCCGAGGGCGTAATAATTGAGCAGCTGGAGCGAATACTCATTGTAATCCTTCGCCGTGGCAAACTTGCCCTTGATATCCAGCGAAAAGGACTTAGCGCCCTTTTTCAGCTGTTCCCTGATATACAGCCCCGCATCAAGATTGCTCGTGTACAGCTTTGCAGCTGCCTCCGATGTGATGACCGAGCCTGCGAACAGACCCTCTCCCCCTGTCGGTGCGGCAGCAGCTCCCACTGCAAGTGCAAGCGCCAATGCTGCCGAAATGATCTTTCTGACTTTTAACATACTTTTTCTCCTCCTACTCTGAACTGCTGTTATTCTTCTTCTGCATCAGTGTTTTCGTCGCCTGTGTCCTCCGACGCTGTTTCCTCCTCAGGGCTGCTCATACGGGGCTGCGGCTTATCCTTCAGCAGCTCGGCATCGACCTCGGTATCCACAACGACAAATGCCGCAGGGTCAAGATAATTGCCCTTGTATCTTATCTCAAAGTGCAGATGGTCGCCCGTTGAAAAACCCGTCGAGCCCATAAAGCCGATGTGGTCGCCCTGCTTCACCTTATCGCCCACCTTCACATCGACCTCCGTAAGATGGCCGTACAGGGTGAGAAAATCGTTGCCGTGATCGATGATGATATAGTTACCGTAGCCGCCTCCGCAGCCGCAGGATTCGGTCTTGCCGTAATCGTGCGGGCAGGAGGTGTTCGTCTTCACGACCGTACCGCTTTCCGAGGCTCTGATAACATCATATTTATCTCCCGAGATATCTATGCCCTCATGATAGCTGCCCCACCTTGCTCCGACACCGTAGGAGATGTAATACACCCCGGGTACGGGCCACATGAACACATAACGGCATTCATCCTCGCCGATCTCCTCGCCTGCTTCTTTGCGTTTATCCAGCTGTGCGTGCAGCTCATCGAGCGCTGCCGATGCTTCAAGCTCTGCCGCCTGCCGCTCGGCATCGCTTCCTGTGTCCGAAAAATTGGACTTCAGCAATCCCGACAGGTCAGCCTCAAATGCCTTTCGTTCCTCTATATACGCATTATTCTCCTCTTTGAGCAGATCCTTCTGTATCTTCAGCAGATCATTCACCTGCTTATGCTTTGCGGCAAGCTGCTCGTACTCCTTGCGCTGGCTCTCCAGCTCCTTCTGCTGCTTCTCGTAGTCTGCCTTCTGAGCATCAAGCTGTGTTTTCAGTTTTTCGAGCTCCTTTTTGCTCTCGGTAAGCTCGGTAATGAATCTGTCGTCATGCTCGGCGACCCGCTTGACAAGCTCTGTCCGCATCAGCACATCGAAGAAGTCCTGAGAGCTCAGCAGCACATCGAGGTAGCCCCCCTCACCGCCTGCGATATACAGTGCCCGCAGCCGACGCTTGAACTTATCAATGCTGTCCTCTATCTGCTGCTGTCTGTCCGCGACGGCCTGCTCATTCTCCTTGATATTTATTTCCAGTGCAGTCATATAGGAATTGAGCACATTCATCCGTGTGTCTATGGTATCGAGCTTATCCATAACCGCCTTGTAAAGCTTCTGCTCGTCCTTGATATCCTTTTCAGCGGCCTTGATCTTTTCATCAAGCTCCTTCTGAGCCTCACCTATCTCGCGCAGGCGCTCGGCATACGGTTCAACATTTATCGCCCGAGAAGGATTGGGGTCATCCTCGGGATCCTCGTCCTCTTCTTCGGTATCGGCATCATTTTCACTGTCTGCCGCTTCGCTGTCCGACGGACTGTCCTCATTTTCCGCCACTGCCGCGGGAGACTCCTGCGGCAGCTCCTCGGCATAGCCCGAGAACACTCCCATTGACATCACAAATGCCGCCGCCACCGCAGCAGCTCTTTTCATCAGCCTCATAATCTCACCGATCCCATTGTGCGGCAAGGGTAACTGCCGCTAACCGTAGTACCTTCTGTCTAAACCAAAGAGCCCTGCTGCATCGCCCGCCTATGGCAGACGATGCACAGGGTGAAGTTTTCAGACATAGTTTGAGGGGTTGAGGGCAGTGCCGTTCAGACGCACCTCAAAGTGCAGATGCGGACCTGTTGAATGGCCTGTAGAGCCGACAGTTCCGAGCACATCGCCCTGCTTGACCTTCTGACCGACATAAGCCGTGATGCCCTCTGAATGCCCGTAGAGAGTCCACCAACCGCCGCCGTGGTCTATGATGCAATAATTGCCATAGCCGCCGCCGCAGCCGCAGCTGTAATTCTTTCCGTAGTCATGCGGGCAGCCGTTGACGACCTGTATAACTGTACCGTCGGCCGCTGCACATATCTTAGCTCCGCGTATACCGGGGGAATAGATATCTATACCCTTATGGTAAGCTCCCCACCGCCAGCCTACGCCGTAGCTTATGTAATAGAACCCCGGGCACGGCCAGGTAAACATCGACTTATCCTTATAGCCGTAAGCGGAATTGCTCGTGCTTCCCGAGCTTGTCGAGGACGAAGAGCTGCTGCCCGACGAGCTGCCCGAGCTCGTATTGGTATTTGCATTGCTGCTCACCGACGGAGTAGTCGGGGCATTGTTCTGCTGAGCCTGCTGCTGTTGGAGCAGAGCCGCCTCACGCTCTGCCTTAGCCTTAGCCTCGGCCTCGGCTTTCTTTCTGGCTTCCTCCTCTGCCTTCCTTCTTGCTTCCTCTTCAGCCTTTCTGCGGGCTTCCTCCTCGGCCTTCTTCTTTTCCTCCTGCTCTTCCTTCTGCTTCTTTATCGTCTCCTGCTCCTCAAAGAGCTTTTGCAGACCCTCCTCAAAGGCCTCCTGCTCCGCGATATAAGCATCCTGATTTGCGAGGAATTCTTCCTTATCGGCCTCGAGCTGTTTAAGCATAGCAGCGCTCTTGAGGTACAGATCATCGAGCTTGTCCTTCTGAGTCTCGTGCTTTTCCTGCTGCTTTACAAGGTCGTCCTTATCAGCTTCAAGCTCCTGCTTCTGCTGCTTGAGCTTGATCTCGTCCGCCTCGAACTGCTCCTTCTTGGCGATAAGATCGTCTATGATACCGTTATCGTGGTCGGCTACTCTCTTGACCAGTTCAAGCTTCATGAGCATATCATAGAAATCCGATGCGCCGACGAGTATATCGGTATAGCTTTCGCTGCCCGCGACATACATAGC
>CAMOFU010000109.1 GCA_946613705.1 uncultured Clostridia bacterium | reverse complement strand
ACACGGCAGATGATGTGCAGAGGCGTTAGCCGCGGGTCGTGCGGTGTTGCCTTTAGAAAAGCAGCTTTTCCTTTTGCCGTAAAAAACGGCACAGGGAAAGCTGCTCTTATTTTGTCAGGAGGAAACTGTATGAAGCTCAGAAGAACGATAACGGCGCTGCTGGCGCTCGCGCTTGCGGGCTGTGCGGCAGCAAGCGGGGGAGAAAAGGAAATGAAGCGCGACCTTGTATGTACTGCCGAGGTGACAGGTGATGCGCAGTACACGGCGGAGCTGGAGCGGGCGGACAATGCAGGCTGGCGGGTCACTCTTATTAAGCCCGAAAGTGCTGAGGGCATGGAGCTGAGTTACCTTGCGGACGGCAACTGCTCGCTGCGGCTTCAGGGGCACACTGTGGTATATTCCCGCAATGATATCCCCGACACAGGGATATTTGACCTTATAACGGCAGCTGCCGATATGTGCATCAACGGCAAGGGAGTCACCTCGGAACCAAGCAGCGAAGGTGTCACGCTGCACGGAGAGATCAGGGGTATAGGCTTCAGCGCCGAATGCAGTGACGGAAGCATCAGGACTATGCAGCTCGGCAGCAGTTTCAATGTGCAGTTCAGGGACACTCCCGCGCTTGACAGTGAACAGCCGCAGAAATGAGCTGTGCGTAATGATAATGGAAAAAGGCAGCCGAATAGGGCTGCCTTTTGCTGACTGTTGAACTGAGTTACTTGAAATCGAAATGGTCAAGGTCGAGCGAAGATGTGTCGATGCCGTCCATGTCGCCCGAGGTCGGTCTTGCAGCCTGCTGCTCCTGCATGAGCTGCTGCTCTGCGAAAGATGTCTCCTGCGGCTGTGGCTTTGGCTTGGGCTCGGGTCTTGTGTAGAGCGGCTGGTCGAAGATCGCCTCGGCACCCGTCATCTTCGGGGGAGTGGGAGCCTTCGGGCGCTCATCGTTGGCACGCTGCTCGTTCTCCTTCTGTACCTCCTCTGCCTTGTTGACACCGTGGCAAAGCGGCGGCACTTCGTACTTGAAGATACCGTAAAGCGTTGCAAGGAAGTCTGCGTCAACGCGCAGATTCGAGATCAGCACTGTATTCTTGCGCTGGTTCTTTCTCGGATTGGTGAGCTGCGAGTATTTCACGGTGATGTATACCTCGTCGTAGTATCTGCTGCGGCAGAAGGTGATCTGGTAATACTTTTCGGGTATTGCCTGAGTCACCGTAACGATCGGCATGGTGAAAACAAATTCGGGATCGCGCATGATGTTCGACTTGACCATCTCGGTGCTGGCACCGTGTGAGATGAGCATATCCGAGAACATGAACTGAGGCATCGGCTTATCCTCGACCGCCCACTCGTCCTCCGATTCGATGAACGGATACTTGGCCTTGTCTTTTATCATCAGCAGTGCGGGAATGATAAGCACGCAAAGCTCGGCTATCCATACCACCCACAGCACGAAGCCGCTCACGTTGTCGCTCTGGCTGTCGCCAAGACCGTAGCGGTGGCTCTTGATGGTCCATCTGCCGACCGAGTTGATGTTCTTGATATCCGAGAACAGCTCCCCGGGGTGCGACATGAGCCATATGCCTGTTCTTGCCTGCATACCTCTGTAGTCATACAGATACTCATACATATTCATGCTCGACGAGGACTTCAGCTTTTCAAAAGAGGCGACTATCTCGTCGGGAGAGGTGCCGAGCAGGTTCTCCATCATATCGCCCAGCGTATCGCCGAGAACGTTCGTAAGCATCGTGATAGCCGAGAGCGCCTTCTGTGTTTCCTTGTCATCACCGAAAAGCGACATCGTCTGCGTGAGCTGCTGCTTGATGTTCACGCTTTTTGCAGCCTCCATTTTCACCAGCAGCCCTTTGGCATCCTCTTCGGAAAGGGTATTGACAGGCTTGCCCGTTATGCCCTCCAAATATCCCGATACCTGCTCGTACATCTCGGAGACCTTTGTGTCCCTGAGATCGTCGTATATGTATTTATCATAGTCCCTGCCGACATATATCGCCCACTTCGCATAGTTCACGAGTATCAGGGCTATCAGCGAGATCACCAGTGCTAAGATCGGGGCGCGTATCTTGTAGATCTTTACGAACAGTCCGCCGATCACACCGAGCCCTGCGCTCACGCCGACGGCAAGGAGTATGTTAAGATAGATCAGAGGGATCGCCGCGGTTATCACCAGATACAGCCACGACATTATCATACCTGCCGCAAGCATCGAGAGGAACATCAGTACAAGTCCCACAACGGAAAATTTGTTCGAGGGCTTGTAGAGCTTTGAATCAAACATATTCATATCCCACCAAATAACAAAATTTTTATGTGTCTATTTTAACATATTATTATACAAATTGCAATAGCTTATGAAAAAAACTTTTAATAAATATATCATTTAATTTTCAATTTTCAATATTTTTATCTGCCTTGTGTATTCGTCGGAGGATATCCCCTGTTCCGTGCCGAGCGACCGCAGCACCGAGGCATGGCGTTCAAGCTCGGCGACCCTTGCAGCAGCGGGAGATGTTCTTTCCAGCGCGGCAAGGCTCGTGCTCACGGGCAGCAGATGCTCTCCCGCACCGAGCAGCTCGCGGCCGCGGTCATTGAAGGCAAGCACGCGCAGATACGGCAGCGGACGTATATCCCCGCGCCTTACCCCGAGCACAAGGTGCAGCGCCAGCCGCCTGAGCCTTGCGAATGTCAGGTTTTTTGACTTGCAGCTCATCAGCAGCTCGTGCGCCGAGGAGAAGCTTTGCCGCGTGTGCTTGAGTATCACATCGGCGGCTGCCTCGCTCACGTCGGGAAGGGAAGTGAGCTCGTCCTTTGCCGCCGTGTACAGCCTGTAGAGGAATATCCCGTCGAGCCTTTGCATATCGCAGAAGCTGCTGACCTGCCGCGGCATCAGGTCGGAAACATCGCGCCCTGCCGCTATCTGCCCGCGCAGCAGTGAGGCGCTCGCAAACCCGTTTGATACATCGCGGCTGCCGTGTGCCGCCCCGACCCGCTTCACCGCATACGGCTCGGCATTCGGCGCAAGCTCACGCAGTGCGCGGCAGTATTCAAGGGCAAGCGTGCTGTTGGGGTCGCGCAGTACCTCTGCCGTCCTGCTGCCGAACTTCTGCTCGCAGGCCTTGTACATCGCAAGAGGATAGCTGTCGCCCGAGCGCAGCAGCTCCCTGACCTCGCCCGACTCCCTGAGCGCGTCGGCGGCTTCGGCAGCCTCGGTCAGAAGACCGATATCGTCCGTCTCGCTTCCGAACACCAGCCGCGTGACTACTCCCTCGCCCAGCGCCGCAAGTGCCGAGACTCCCGCTCTTGCAAACACCTCGGCATTTGAGCAGGAATAAGGCGCGGGCAGCTCCAGAACAAGGTCAGCACCGTTCATCACAGCCGTTTCCGCACGGAAGAATTTGTCGCAGAACGCAGGCATGCCCCGCTGGACGGAGCTGCCGCTCATAGCCACGGCGATATGCGTCGCCCCGCTCTCCCGTGCCCGCGAGATCAGATATCTGTGCCCGTTGTGGAACGGGTCGAACTCAGCTATTATGCCTGCCGCCTTCATCGTGTCAGCCCCAATCGTGACGAAATTTTAAAAAATGTGTATCGCTACTTGAAATATCGCAAAAAGTCTGCTATAATACTATTGTATCTTATTTCGGGCATAATTGCAAGCCCGCAACGAATTTTTGAGAGGAGTTCTTTTAATGAAGATCTTAGTTGTTAATGCAGGCTCGTCCTCGCTCAAGTATCAGCTGCTCGATATGACGGACGAATCCGTTATCGCCAAGGGCAACTGCGACCGTATCGGTATCGACGGACACGTTTCCGCAAAGACGGGCGACGGCAGGAGCTATGAGGCAGACTGCACGTTCCCTACACATACCGAGGCTTTTGAGAAGCTCGTTGAGGTGCTGACCACGGGCGATACCAAGGTCATCGACTCAATGGCGGAGATCGCTGCCGTAGGTCACAGGATCGTACAGGGCGGCGATATTTTCAGCGAGACCTGCCTTGTTACCGATGAGGTCATCGACAAGATAGACGGACTGGCAGAGCTGGCACCCGTTCACAATCACCCCCACGCGCTTGCGCTGAGAGCCTGCAAGAAGGTAATGCCCGAGGGCACACCAATGGCAGTAGTATTCGATACCGCCTTCCATCAGACCATGCCGCCGAAGGCTTATATGTTCGGTCTGCCCTATTCCGATTACGAGACCTACCATGTAAGAAAATACGGCTTCCACGGCACTTCTCACCGTTTTGTATCCGCTGCTCTTGCCGAGGCTATGGGCAAGGATATCAAGGATCTGAAGATCGTTTCCTGCCATCTGGGCAACGGCTCCTCGATCACTGCGGTACAGGGCGGCAAGTCGATAGACACATCTATGGGCTTCACTCCGCTCGACGGTGTTGTTATGGGCACCAGAACAGGCGCTGTCGATCCCTCAGCCGTTACCTTCGTTGCTGAGAAGCACGGCTTCTCGCCCAAGGAAATGAGCGACTATATGAACAAGAAATCCGGCTTCCTCGGTGTATCGGGCATCTCGTCAGATAACAGAAACATCTCCGAGGCCGCTTCCCACGGCGACAAGAGAGCGCAGCTCGTTACCGATATGCTCGTATACGAGATCAAGAAGTACATCGGCAGCTATGCGGCTGCTATGAACGGCCTTGATGCTGTACTGTTCACAGGCGGTATCGGTGAGAACGCTTATGATGTAAGAGCGGCAGTGTGCAAGGATATGGATGTCCTCGGCATCAAGCTCGACGAGAAGGCAAACGACGGGCTCAGGGGCGAGCTTGCTAAGATCTCGGCAGCCGATTCCAAGGTAGAGGTCTGGGTAGTTCCCACCAATGAGGAGCTGCTTATCGCAAGAGATACACTTGCTCTGATCTCAAAGTAAGCTGCGGTCATCAACAGTTATTAACTCGGGCGGATCTCCTCCGCCCGATTTGGTTTTGAAAGGGTCCCGATATGAAGGATGAAAAAGAAAAGGAAAAGCTGATCCCCGACGAGGATTACGAATACGAAAGATCGCTCGCCGAGGAAGTCAAGGCAAAGCAGCTCGCTCTCGAGGAGGCAGAGCGGCGGGCAGAAGAGGAACGCGCCGCCTATGAGAAGGAGCGTCAGAAAAAGCGCGACAAGCGTTTAGCGCAGGAACGCATCGAGCTGATGAAGCTGAAAAACGGCGTTATCGAGGAGTCGGAGACGATAAAGGAGGAGCATGAGGCTCCGCGGGAGCTGCACGGTCGGGAGAGAGCGGCCAATTTCTGGTACCACAATAAGATCTGGATACTCTTTGCCGTATTTATCATAGGTGTTGTTACCTTTATCACTGTCGATGAGATAACAAGGGTCCGCGCGGATATCAATGTTATGATGATCGCCAACAACGGTCTCGCGTTCAGACAGGATGAGCTGGAGAGCTTCTTTGAGAAATACTGCGACGATCTTAACGGCGACGGCAAGGTCAAGGTGTCGGTGATGATAATGCCCCTTGACCCCGACAGCAAGGATTACCAGTCGCAGCAGGGCTATCAGGCAAAGTTCATAGCGCAGATACAGATGCCCGATGATATACTCGTGATAACCGATTCCAATACCGAGCCCGATTTCATGGGAATGTTCAAGAACGATCTGTCGAAGGATTTCCCGGGAAATAAGTATATTGAGGAAGAGGGTCTGTCGTGGAACATGAAGCTTCTGGCGGACGAGCTGAAGTATGAGAATATGCCGAAGGATGTTCACCTCTCAATGCGCGCACCCGTCAAGACGCTCGGCGCATCGTTCGAGACTATGAAGGAGAACTATGACACGGCATTTGTTGTGTTCGAGCGGATAGTGAACGATCTTACCCGCCGTGCCGAGGAAACGAATGACCCGGGGCTTACCACCGAGCCCGCTGCGAAGCCGAAAAACTCAATGACGAATTTCGACTCGTAAATAACAAATTACAAATAACAAACAACAAACAACTGATAATAAAACAGCACGCAGCTTCGGACTGCGTGCTGTTTTTTGAGCTTGTTGTGCTCGGCGTATCATTTGTGCCAGTGTTCGTTGAGGAACTCTACTCTTGCGCGGAGCCAGTCGTTGAGGTGATCTGCCGCCTCCTTTTCGTTCTTGGTGACAGCCGACAGATAGCTCCATTCGCCTGCATCGGCATTGTGGAAGATGTTGTCCCAGCGTTCGTAGTTGCGTTCAAATTCGGCGGCAAGCTCGGTTGAATCCTTCTCGATCATCTCGCTTGCACGAGTAAAAATGCCGCTGTCATAGGCGGCAGTCCACTTGTCGCGTATTATATCGGTGAACCAGTCCTCATACATCAGCACCGCCAGCCACGGGTTGATAGTCTTGTAGTTGTCGTTCACATCATTGACGATGTTCGCACAGTAGAAACCCTCGCCTGTTGCGCAGCGGTCCTTGTTGCCGAATGCGGAATCGTAGTCCCACGGTGCTTCAAATACCAGCTTCTTTTCGCCCTCGGGTCCGAAGTCTGCGTCCATGAAGAAGCTCGACCAGTATACGTCCGCATCACACGCCAGCTCTGCGATGATATATGCATCTGCGAGCGACTGAACATCAACGACCGCCCGAACTGCCTCCTCGGGGGTGGTGCCCGCAGCCTCCGCGATCTCGGTGAAGCTGTCGTTGAAGGCATATGCCTTGTCGTTATATGCCGCTTCGTACATGATCTTGTAAACATTGTTCATGTACGAGGCAATAAAGTCATGCTGCTCCTTGGAATAGATGTCGCTCTTGATCGAGATACCGACAAGCGAGCTCGGGTTGAGCGGCTTCTGAGTCCTGCCCTTGCCGCCCTCTCCGTCATAGGGGACGAGCTCGGCATTGCTGTTGTAATTCAGCAGGAATTGATTCAGCTCATCTTCAAGAAAATAGTATCCGTCGTATTCCATGAAATACCCGATATCTGTGCCTGTATAGTCCTTCTCGGCCTCGGTGATATCGACACGGCTGCTGTTTATCTGCTGCTGCTCGGTCACCAGATACATTCCCCAGTATTCGCCGTTCACCGTTACCTCGGCAAAGCAGGAGTCCGCGGCATACAGCCCGTCGTCCGCATACAGCTCGCGGGCTATCTGCAAGGCGGTCTTGTTCCGCAGCATGGACTTGTCCTTGTATTCGGCGAGCAGCAGCCAGTTTTTCATCTCTGCCCCGCCGTTGAGCGAGAGCATCGGCTGCTTTTCGTCAAACTTTATCCTGAGCGGTTTCTTGTCGTTTTTTGTCGTCCAGTTGCCGCGCACCTTCACCTGCGCAGGTGAGCCCGACACCGAAACGCTGCCGTCGGTATCCGTAACGGTGACAGTGCAGGCTTCGTAGTACGGCTCGGGCGGTATCTTATAGCCCGGGGTCCATTTGGACATCTCCTTGGCGACGTATCTGTTTGTGGGCTTGGTCACGAAGTCCATAGCCCCCTCTTCCTTGCTGACCGTTTCGATATCTATTCTCGGCAGACTGCCGACCGCCTTTGCCGTGTTGTCCGCCGAGGAGCTGCTGCCGTCGGTGCCGATGCTTTCCGACGCACTGCTCTGTGTATCCTGCTCCGACTGCCCGCCGACAGAGCTGCCGTCACTGCCCGCACAGCCTGTAAGCATGAGCAGAGAAGCGGCGCATATACATATAAAAGAGCATATTCCCGCAAAACGCATATGTGTTTCCTCTCTTCCATAATATGTTATCTATAAATATATCA